>JAJYEB010000026.1 GCA_021790375.1 Chloroflexota bacterium
CGGCGGCGCGCGACACGTACTTCGACGAGACGGGCCGCTACGTGCCGGTGGTCGGCGACGGGGGGATGCGGCGCGGAGGCGAGATCGCCAAGGCGATCGCGGCCGGCGCGGATGCGGTGATGCTGGGCTCGCCGCTGGCGCGCGCGGAGGAGGCACCCGGCCGCGGCATGAACTGGGGGATGGCCGCGCCCTCTCCGACACTGCCGCGCGGCACGCGGATCCGCGTGGGAACCACGGGCTCGCTGGAGCGGATCCTCTTCGGACCCGCGCGCGTCACTGACGGGTCCGAGAACCTCGTCGGCGCGCTGCGCCAGTCGATGGCCGCGCTCGGGGCCCGCGACATCCGGGCCATGCATCAGGTCGAGATGGTGTACGCGCCGTCGGTGGCCACCGAGGGCAAGTCCTGGCAGCGCGGGCGGTAGGGTTCCCGGAGCGGGAGGCGGGCTCCGCCGCGAGGGGTTGAGGCCTGCGGCGCGCGACCGTGCCGCGTTCGACTGTGCCGCTCGGCGCGACGGTGCCGCGGCCGAGCGGCGCGGCGCGGGCGATGGTGCCTGGCCGCGGGGGCAGCAGGGTACGCGACGAGGGGTCGGTCTCGCATGTCCTTCGACCTGAGGCCTCGCCCGTGGCAGGACGCGGCTACCGGGCCGTCCAGCCTGCCGGTTGGTGGTCCGTGCGGCGCAACGGCACCCGAGCCGCGATCGGCACCCGAGCCGCGATCGGCACCGATACCGCGATCGCCCCCGGGTCGCGATTGCACCCGAGCCGCGATCGGCACCGACACCGCGATCGCACGTGATGTGGACACGCAGCCGCAGGTGACCACCGTCCCGGCGTTGGGGCCGTCCCGGCGATGGCGGCCGTCCCGGCGAGGGGGCCGTCCCGGCGATGGGATGCGGACGCGGTGACCCCCGCCACCGGGACGTGGATCGCGTGTCCGGCACTGCCCGTCTGTGTCTGACGCTCCATGGTCCAGCGATGCCTGGGCGGTGAGACCCCGGTGAGTGCCCGGAGAGTGCCCGGAGAGCGCCGGGATGTTCACTTGACGTGCCATGTCGCCAGCCACTTTCGCCGCCCCGCCGCCCCGCAGCGTTCACCACGCGCTCGTCGCGCTCGCGGTCGATCTCGGCGCCTCCATCGCCGCGCGCCGTCAGGCGAGAGGCTGGTCGCGGCAGCGGCTCGCGGCCGAGGCCGGGGTGTCCCGGTCGCTGGTCTATCTGGTCGAACGGGGCGAGTCCACCTCGATCGAAGCGTACATGCGGCTCGGGTCGGCGCTCCGTCTCCGTCTGGATGCTCGCCTGGTGGACCTGCGCCAGCGGTCCGCCGGCGGGCACCGCGATGAGGATCCCGTGCACGCCGCGATGGGCGAAGTGGAGGCGCGCGTCTTCGGCGGCCTCGGGTTCGAGCTGGCGCTGGATGAGCCCTACCAGCACTTCCAGTTCGCCGGCCGAGCGGATCTCGTCGCCTGGGATCGTGGGCGCAGGGCGCTCCTTCACGTCGAGAACCGGACCCGATTCCCGAATGTCCAGGAGGCGCTGGGAGCGTTCGGGGCGAAGCGCGCCTACCTCGGCCCCGTCCTTGCCGAGCGGCTGGGCGTCGGGCGCTGGAGGAGCGAAACGCACGTGATTGCGGCGCTCTGGTCCGCCGAGGTGCTCCACATCCTCCGGTTGCGCCGGGCGACGTTCCGATCGACCTGCCCCGATCCCGCCGATGCGTTCGCTGCCTGGCTTGTTGGCCGGCCCCCGCTGTCAGGACGTGCGTCGACGCTGGTCGTGCTCGATCCCGCGGCTGCGGGCCGACAGCGCCGCTGGATCGATATGGGGGAATGCGATCGATCACGGCCCCGGTACCGGGACTACGCGATCGCCCTGGCCGCCATTCGCGCCGCCGGTCTGGCGTGAGCCAGTCTTCTTACAAGCCCCCTTATTCGCACGTCATCTGAACCGGACACGTTGCCGTGCGCGTGGAGGGACGGGCTGAAGGCCATGCGCGACGCGACAGCCATCGGTTCGCGGGCGACCGGGCAGCTGCGCTCTCGGGCGAAGCGAAAGGCATGGGGACGTGACGGTCGCCGCTGGCCCGCAGGTAGCGCCGACGAAGGTTGCGAGCACGACCCGAACTGCAGGCGACTCACCTGCGCGTCCCCGGAGAACCTGGCCCGGCGGCGCACGCTCATCGTGTTCACGTCACGTGGGATCTTGTCAGGCTGACCCTCCCGCAGGCAGGGCCTGCCGCGAACACGGTCGGGGGCGGCGAACACGGTCGACGGCGACTCTGGCCGGCAGCGCGAACACGGCCGACGGCGGCGACACGGCTGGCGGCGACACGGCTGGCGGCAACTACGGCCGGCGGCGGCGACTCTTGACCGATGACCGTGAGCCCCCAGACCCCAGCCCCCAGACCCCTGATCGCGGAATGCTAGGCTCAGGAGGTGGATCCACCCAACCTGGACGCGCGGATGCGGCGACTGGCCCATGGCACCCGTGCCGGAGGAGATCCGGCCAGGGCGATCTCCGCCATGGGCGACCCGGCACGCAGGGATCGCCGCGTGATGGATTCCGCGGTGGGTGACCCGACCAGGCAGATCCCGCCATGACGGTGCGTCCAGGGGCGACCCGGCCATGAGCCACCCCGGCGGCACGAACCCCTCGGTGGGCAACGACCTGGTCTCGTGGGGACGCGCAGCCCGCCTTCAGACCCGCGGCCGGCGCACCGGTCGCCCACGGTCGGCCGTCGTGGGGTACGTGGACACGCCGGACGGCTCGTTGCTGGTCGCGGCGGGAAGCCCCCAGACGCACTGGGCGTTGAACCTGCTGGCGGACCCACGGTGCCGGGTCGACATCGGCTCGCGCTCATTCGAGGCCGTCGCCGAGCTGCTCGGCGACGAGGAGCACGCGCGGGCGGTGCGGGAGCTGATCCTGCGGTACGGCACGCCATCCGAAGGGCTCGGCCACGGGCCATCGTTCCGGCTGCGGCCTGCGGGGTGAGGGTGCTCGGGTGCACGGGCCCGCCCGCCGGCAATCCCCGCCACCTGCAACCCCCGCCGCCGTTACCCGCGCCACCAACGGCAGGAGCGGACACATGCGCGGCTCCCCGCCCGCCGGCAATCAGGCGCCCGGGCGGCCAGGAGCGCACACATGCGCGGGCCCGCCCGCCGCAACCCGCGCCGTTGGCAATCAGGCGCCCGGGCGGCCAGGAGCGCACACATGCGCCGAAATGGTTCCATCGGCGGCCCACGCCGCTAGACTGCGCGCATCACGGGCGGGGAGGTTGCGTTGCAGGACGAGGAGACGGTCGCCGGGCTCCCGGCGGAGCCGTGGGCTGCGCCCGACGACGGGTCGGCGCACGCCGCGAGGGTCGACGCGCACGCTGCGGGAGGCGACGCGACCGACGACGGGTGGACTCACGCCGGGGGCGTCGAGGCGCACGCCGCGGGGGTCGAGGCACACGCCGTGGGAGGCGACGCGCACGCCGCGGGAGGCGACGCGCCCCTCGATGACCGCGCGGCCGACCACGAGCGCCCTGCCATGTCGGACCGCGGCAAGACGGTCCACGGGGAAGCGGCCAACGCAGGGCACCGGGTTCTGGCACCCGACGATGTCGAGGTGGAGGCATACCTCGAGACCGCGCTGCGTGCCCCCGCGCCCGAACGCTCAGCCGTCGATCGTCCGGGCGGCGGCGTCCCCGGCGGAGAGGGTGCGGCGGCCCACCCCGACACCGTCGTCGTGCTGGACTTCGGCAGCCAGTACGCGCAGCTGATCGCCCGCCGCGTGCGCGAGCTGCACGTCTACTCCGAGCTCCTCCCGTTCGACACGCCGTGGCCGGAGATCGCTCGCCGCAATCCCTGCGCGATCATCCTCTCCGGCGGCCCCAGCAGCGTGTACGACGAGGGCGCCCCGCATCCCGACCCCGAGCTCTGGGCCGGCGGAGTGCCAATGCTCGGCATCTGCTACGGGCTGCAGTTGATGGCCGAGGAGCTGGGCGGCGAGGTCGTGCCGGCGACCAGGCGCGAGTACGGGCCCGCAACCGTCCAGGTGGTCGAACCCGACGACGCCGGCGAGCGGATTCGCCTGTTCGCGGGCACGCCGCGCGAGCAGCCGGTGTGGATGAGCCACGGCGACTCGATCGTGCGCGTGCCGGATGGCTTCCGCCCGACCGCCCAGACCACCTCCACGCCCATCGCGGGGATGGCGGACGTCCGCCGCCGCTTCTACGGGATCCAGTTCCATCCCGAGGTGGTGCACACGCCGTCGGGACGCGACCTGCTGCGCAACTTTGTGCTGGGAATCGCGGGGGCGCGGCCGACCTGGACCCCGGCCAATTTCATAGAATCCACGGTCGCCGAGATCCGGTCGCGGGTGGATGCCCACGCCCGGGCGACCGGTTCGGACGGCAAGGTCATCTGCGCGCTGTCCGGCGGCGTCGATTCGGCCGTGGCGGCGACGCTGGTCCACCGTGCCGTCGGTGACCGGCTGACCTGCATCTACGTGGACCACGGCCTGATGCGCAAGAAGGAATCCGAGCTGCTCCGGGCCACGTTCGAGCGCAACCTCGGGATGCGCCTGGTCATGGTCGACGCGCAGGAGCGGTTCATCGCACGGCTGCAGGGGGTCGTGGATCCGGAACAGAAGCGCCGCATCATCGGCGACGAGTTCATCCGCGTCTTCGAGGAAGAGGCGGCCCGGCTCGGGCAGATCGACTTCCTGACCCAGGGCACGCTCTATCCGGACGTGATCGAGTCGACGGCGCCCGAGACCAGGGCGGCCCAGAAGATCAAGACGCACCACAACGTCGGCGGGCTGCCCAGCGACCTGCGGTTCCAGCTCATCGAGCCGCTGCGCTACCTGTTCAAGGACGAGGTCCGGCTGGTGGGGCTGGCGCTGGGACTGCCCGAGGCGATGGTGCAGCGACAGCCGTTCCCCGGTCCCGGACTGGCAATCCGCATCATCGGCGAGGTGACCGCCGAGCGGCTCGATACGCTCCGGGAGGCGGACTGGATCGTGATCGATGAGATCAAGGCCGCCGGGCTGTACCGCGCGGTGTGGCAGAGCTTCGCGATCCTGACCCCGGTCCGGAGCGTGGGGGTCATGGGCGACGGCCGCACGTACGCGAACGTGGTCGCGATCCGGGCCGTCACGAGCGACGACGGGATGACGGCCGACTGGGCGAAGCTCCCCTACGACGTGCTGGGGAAGATCAGCTCACGGATCGTCAACGAGGTGCCCGGCGTGAACCGGGTGGTCTACGACATCAGCAGCAAACCACCTGCGACCATCGAGTGGGAGTGAGCGTGGACGAGCCCGAGCGCCCAGCGCAACCGCCGGCGATGACCGATCCGGGCGACCCGCCCTCCGGGGTGCCCCCGGAGCCACCTTCGTCTGCGTCATCCCTGCCGATCGACCCCTCGGATCCGAGCGCCCCGGCGTTCGACGCGGCGGGCGATCCCCTGCCGGCCCGCACGTTCGCGCCGGGCATCGACGACGCCACCCTGGGGTTCTCCTCGGTCGTCCGTGAGCCGCCCGGCTGCCAGTGGTGTGGGGCCCCCCTCCCCGAACCGGACCTCCCCACCTGTCCGACCTGCGGCGCGGCGCTCAAGCCCGTCGCAGAGCTGCCTGATATCCCGGGCGTCACCGTGGCGCCGGCCGACGTGCGCCGGACGGTGCGCGACGTGAGCCCCGAGATCCGGGCGCTGGTCGCTCCCCCGGTGACCGACGAGATCGCGCGACCGGGCGCGCGGCCAGAGCTGGGCCCGCCCGACCGGACGGTCCGCCGCGCGATGCTCGAGCTGGAACTGGAGGCCCTCGGATCAAGTTCCGGCGCGCCCGAGCCGCCCGATGGAGGCGTCGCCGAGACGCCCGATGGCGACGTAGCCGAGACGCCCGATGGCGACCCGGACGGGCCAGGCCCCGGCACGGGTGGAGCTCCCGGCGGCGCGCCCGGCCCCGAGTAGACGGCGGTCCGCCGGTCATCGCTCCGTCGGACGCGTCATCCAGCCAGCTGCACCCGCGGTCATCCCCGCGCGGCTATCCTCGGCGGCGTGCACACGCGCCTTCCCGTTCCGGGTCCCTCGTACCTGAAGGAGGAGCCCGTCCTCCTTCCTGCCGCACCAGGCGATACTCCCGCGGCGGCCCTGGTCGGCATGACCAGGCCGTCGACGACCGACGACGGCTGGTGGCTCGCCGTCCTCTTCGTCCACGATGAGCAGGGCATCGTCGAGGCCGAGGAGCTCGCGCCGCGCTCGGGCCCTCCGCCGGTGCCGCCGCTGCACGTCATGGGGCCGGCGCTGGCCGGGGCGCTCTCGGGGTTGATCCTCGAGGACGGCGGCCGGCAGCAGCTCCGCCTGGCCCTGCCACCGGCAAGCGACGCCGCCCATCCGTGGCGCCAGCCGCTCGTGCTGCGCATGGCGGTCCGGTGGGAACCGATGAGGGCTGCCACCATGCGCCCGTCCGAACTGGCGCAGGCGGCGCTGCAGGCCTTCCGTCGCTCCCTGGCCGCCGCCGGCAGCCCGGCATGAGCACCGGGACAGCAGCGAGGTGAGAACCGTGGCCGGCCCGGCATGAGCCATGCCGCCCGCGGGCTCCTGTCGTCGCCGGTGATGTGGCTGGTGGGTGCGGCCGGGTTCCTGGCGCGAGGCGGGATCCTCGTGCTCGCCCTGCCGATCCTCTCGCTGCCGACGCCGGTCGGCGTGACGCTGCTGGTCCCGCCGCTGTCGGTGACCACGAGCGGCATCTCGTCCGCGTTCGTGCCGGAGCTGCTCGCGGCAGGCGCGTTCACCGTCGTGGCCGTGGCGCTCGGGCTGCTGCTCGGCGTGCTCGCGGATGCCGTCGTCTACCAGCAACTGGCCGGCCTGGCACGCACGCACGACGTGGCCGGGCACGACGTGGCCGCGCGAGACGCGGCCGCGCACGACGTGGCCACGCACACCTCGATCCTGCCCGCCACGATGCCGGGCCCGCGGGGCGGGGCTCCACGGCTGGTCGCGAAGCTCGTCGGGGTGGAGATCCTCGCACTCCTCCCGGCGATCGCGATGTCGATCATCACCGTCAGCCGGCTGATCGCCGTGGGGGAGCAGGAGTACCTGCTGCCGTCCTCGACGAGCGTGCCCTACGTCGCGCGCGTGCTCCAGGGTGCGTCGACGGCATTGATGGCGCTGGGTGCGTGCCTGCTGCTCGCGGACGTGGTGAACGCGCTGCTCTCGCGCCGGCTGCTGCGGGGGGCCTACCGGCCCGAAGCGGTCCCGACGGCCGGACGGCCACGGCCGGCGGCTCGCGCCGCGCAGGCCCTGCGTGGAGCGGCACGGATCGCTGCCACGTGGCTGGCGGCCTGGCTCGTCACGATCGTCTCGCTGGTACCGGGCCTGCTCGCCATCACGCTGGCCTGGCCGGCAGTCCGGGACACCTACGCCGCGACCCTGTCCAGCGCGTCGCCGGGTCCCGTCGAGCTGGTCGCCGCGACCCTTGCGTTCGTGGCAGCGTGGATCGTCGCTCTGCTGGTCGCCGGTGCCGGGTCCGCGCTCCGTGCCGCCGCGTGGAGCAGCGGCAGGCTGCCGTGAGGGGCCGGCCCGAGGGCCTCTGCTACACTCGCCCGACTTGAGGGATCTCCCCAGGAGGCGCCAGCCAGGCACATGGACCAGATCCTCACGCCGGTCGGGGACGCGATCACCACGTTCCTGAACGACCAGCACGTCCAGCTCGTGGGCCGGGCGATCGCGCTCTACGTCGTGCTGCTCTGGCTGGCCTGCGCCTACTGGGCCTACCGCGACCTGCAGTCCCGCACCGCGAACCCGATCGCACCGTACCTCGCGGCCGTGGTGATCATCCTCTTCACTCCGATCCTGTTCCCGTTCGGCCTGCTGCTGTACCGGCTCGTCCGCCCTGGAGAGACGGTCGCCGAGGCGAACGAGCGGGCGCTCGCCGAGGAGGCGATGCTGCGGGAGATCGAGACTCTGCCCCATTGCGCCAACTGCGACAGGCGCGTGGAGGCCGAGTGGCTGGTCTGCCCCACCTGTCGCAACCAGCTTCGCCGGGTGTGCCCGTCGTGCACCCGTCGCGTCGAGCTCGACTGGGTCGTCTGCGCGTGGTGCGGGGCCGACCTCCTGCCGCCCGTCACCGGCGCCGCCCGGCCGACGTCCCCGCCCCGGCGCCGGGTCGTGCGCGCCGATGCCGGGGCCTCGCCCGGAGCGCTCTCAACCGACACAGAGATGACGTCGCCCGCCCTCGGGACCGGGGGCCTCGAATCGGTTCGTGCCGATCGCCCCGTGCGGGGAACGCCGCTTCGGTGAGCGAGGGCCCGGGCCAGGGGCCGGACACGGTCCCGCCCGCGGGGTCCGGGGAGGACGGTTCCGGCCGGGTCAGGCCCGACCTCCGCGTCGTCGGGCGTCACGGCGATGACCCGGACCGGAGCGCAGCCGGCGAGGTCAGCGGAGGCGGGGACTGGCCGCCCGATGCCGCCGGCAGTACCGGCGCTGCCGGACTCGCCGCCGATGGGCTCACCTCGGACGGTGCCGCCGCCCCGCCCCACGGTCCTCCCGGAGCCGGCATCTTCAGCCTGGAGGGTCGGCCGGCGCCCGGCCTGTACGTGGCCGCATGGCTCCTCGCGGTGGTCGGGATCGGGCTCTTCGTCGTGGCCGGTGCCGCGGCGTCCAGCGCGTCCGCGTCGAACCCGGTCGGGCCGGCCGGAGTGGCGCTGTTCTTCGGCGCGTTCACCGTGCTCACGGTGTCCCTCGCCAGCGCCGCGGGCTACCAGGTGCTGGCGCGCGCGGATCGCCGGGCGGATCGGTACCGCGGCCCTTCGCCGCTGATCCTGCTCGGGATCGTGATCTTCGGTGTGACCGTCGTGGTCGGGCTGCTGAGTGCGGCCGGCCTGATCGCACCGGAGTCGCAGTCGATCGGGGCGCTGGTGGACGTCGCGCTGACCACGCTGGCCTACCTCGCCGCGATCTGGCTGTTCGTGGTCCGCACCCACGCCCTCGACTGGCCCGCCATGGGGTGGCCGGCGGGGTGGCGCATCCCGCCCGGCCGGTTCGCGGGCGACCTGATGTCGGGGGTCGCGATGATGGTCCCCACCTACTTCGTCACGATCCTGGTGGGCGGCGTGATCGCGTCGCTGCTCGGGGCTCAGCTGCCGGGCGTGCTGCCGGCACCGAGGACGCCGATCGACACGGTCGCCACGGTGCTGGCCGCGGTGGTGATCGCCCCGATCGGCGAGGAGTCGTTCTTCCGCGGGCTGGCGCTGACCGCGTGGTGGCGGGATCTGGGTCTCCGGAGCGCACTGCTGCGCGCGACGGTGTTCTTCGCGATCGTCCACATCCTGAACGTGACCGCGTCGAACGCCGGCGACGGCCTGCGGATGGCGGCGCTGCAGTTCATCGTGATTCTGCCCGTCGGGTACGTGCTGGGGTGGCTCTTCTCGCAGCGCGGGATCGTGGCTTCGATCGCCGGACACATGACGTTCAACGGGATCTCGGTGGTCCTGCTGCTGACGGCGGCGACGATCCAGCGGTAATGCCGCGTCAAGTCGCCGGAGAGCCGGCGATGAGTGCCTGCGCCTAGGATCGCGCCAGCTCCCGGGGCCGGATGGCGGAGGAATCGGCGGGCTCCGTTGTCCGGGCCCGGGAGCGCCAATCGCCGCCGCGAGCAGGAGCCGCCAGATGACCCTGTCGCCCGACGCCGTTCCCAGCGCAGCGTGCGAGGCCGCGGCGGCTCTCGGTCCAGCTGCCGCTCTCGGTCCAGCTGCGGGTCTCGCTCCAGCTGCGGCTCTCGTTCCAGCTGCGGCGCCGGACCGGCCGCTTCCGGGCCTTCCCGGGACGGAGCTCGAGCCCGCCGCGACCCTCGGGATCGCCGCGGCCACCGGGATCGCCGCGGTCCCCGACCCAGCCGGGGCCACGTCGCGTCCTTCGTCCGGCCCCCCTCGCTCGCCGGCCCGTGCAGCCGCCCGCCCGGGTCCCGGTCGCCTGTCGCGCGATCCGCGCCCCGTGCCCGGCCCGCGGATCGGTCCCGCGATCCGTCCACGCCTGATCCGCGAGCTGCCGCCGGAGGAGCGGCCGCGGGAACGGCTCGTGGCCCGGGGCCCGGCCGGTCTGTCGAACGCGGAGCTCGTCGCGCTGATCTGGGGGAGCGGCGCCGCCGGCCGGAGTGCCGTCGAGCTCGCGTCGGAGGCCGTGGCCACGCACGGTGGGATTGCCGGTCTCGCGGGCGCGAGCGTGGTCGAGCTCGAGTCGCTGCCCGGCGTCGGGTCGGCCCGCGCATGCCAGCTCGTCGCGGCGTTCGAGCTGGGGCGCCGCCTGCTGTCGGACTGGCCCAGCGGGCGGTTCACCGTGCGCACCCCGCGCGATCTCGCGGATCGGCTGGTGCTCCAGATGGGCCGCCTGGACCGCGAGGAGCTGCGCGTCGTGCTGCTCAACACCAAGAACCAGGTGCTGGCCATCCAGACCGTCTACCAGGGCAACGTCTCCACGGCCCTCGTGCGCGTGGGCGAACTGTTCCGGGACGCCGTCCGGCAGTCGGCCGCGGGCGTCATCCTGGTCCACAACCACCCCTCGGGCGACCCCACGCCCAGCCCCGACGACCTGCACCTGACCGCGGAGGCGGTGGCCGCAGGGAGACTGCTTGACGTTCCCGTGCTCGACCACCTGGTGATCGGTCACGACGCGTTCGTCAGCCTGCGCGACCGGGGCGTTGCATTCGAGCGGCCCGGGGGAGGGCGCTGAGGTACCGTCGGGCGGCCGCCGAGGAAAGCGGGCTGGTCGCCGAAGTCCGCTCTGCGATCGACGAGAACTCGGGGCGGTCGCCGAGAACGTCGGGCGGTCGCTGAGACAGCGGCGGCGATCGCCGACGACCGCGCGGCGGTTGCCGGCACCTCGCAGGGAATGCCGTCCGGCGGTGGCGCTGAAGTGGGCGAGCCCGTCGACCCGGGGCCAGATGCGGGCGGCCGGGGATCGCCGCGTATACTGCGTCGCGCATTCCCCGGTCGCGCTGACGATCGGAACGCGTCAGGGCGCGCTCGCCGCTCCCGCCCAGTCACCAGCAGCAGGCAGGTTCCGCCACGAGCATGCTCGACTTCTTCTTCGGTCTCTTCTCCCGGGACATCGGGATCGATCTCGGCACGGCCAACACCCTCGTCCACGTCCGCGACCGGGGCATCGTGATCAGCGAGCCGAGCGTGGTTGCGCTCGACACCAAGACCCGGAAGGTGCTCGCGATCGGTGCCGAGGCGAAGCGGATGGTGGGGCGCACGCCGGCCAACATCATCGCGGTGCGCCCGTTGCGCGACGGCGTCATCAGCGACTTCGACGTCACCGAGCAGATGATCAAGTACTTCGTGAACCGGGTGCACGATCGGGTCGGGTTGATCCCGCGCCCGCGCATGCTGCTCGGGGTGCCGTCCGGCGTGACCGAGGTCGAGAAGCGGGCCGTCCGGGACGCGGCGCTGAACGCGGGCGCCCGCTGGGCGCGGCTGATCGAGGAGCCGATGGCGGCCGCGATCGGTGCCGGCCTGCCGGTGAGCGAACCCTCCGGGAGCATGATCGTCGACATCGGCGGCGGGACCACCGAGGTCGCCGTGATCAGCCTGGGCGGCATCGTGATCAGCCGCAGCAT
>JAJYEB010000027.1 GCA_021790375.1 Chloroflexota bacterium
TCCGGACGCGCCGCGCGGCCCGGTCGATGCGCGGTTCGATCCGGCCGACCAGCCGGTCCCCGAACAGCATGGGCAGCACGTAGTAGCCCCAGCGGCGCTTCGCAGCCGGGACGTACACCTCCCACACATAGTCGAAGCCGAACAGCGAGCGGAGGAGGTCGCGGTCCCATGCAAGCGGGTCCAGCGGCGCCAGGAACGCGAGCCCGGAGGGCGGGTCCAGCGGCGCCCGAAGCGCGGCACCGAGGGGCCTATGGTCGGGGGGCGCATCGCCGGGGGGCGCATCGCCTCGCCGGGCATCCGGTGGCCCCGCCGCGACCTCCCGCTCGGCCTGCGCCAGGAGCCCCAGCTCGTCGGTCACCACGTACCGCATGCCGCGGACGCCATCGACCCTGACCGGCGTCAGCTCTCCGAGATCGACCAGCTCCGCGATCATCTCCTCGCGGCTGTGTCCCGGGAAGCGCCCGGCCCCCGCCCGTGCCGGCGCCGTCCCGTGCCAGAGCTCCGCGCTGCCGGTGCCGCCCAGCAGGCCGTGGCCACGGAAGCGCGACAGCAGCCGGTGCCGCACCTGCTCCGCCTCGGGCACGCGCTGCTCGAGCAGCGTGGACGGATACAGCCGCTCGACCAGGTCGTAGAACCGGCGGTTCCCGTCGCGGCGAGCGAGGCCGAGGACCCCGGCCTCCGAGAGTGCCTCCAGCACCGCGCGCATGCGGCTCGTGGGCCCCCAGTACCAGTCGATGGCCTGCTCGCGGTCGAAGTCGAGCGACGACAGCGGGCCCTCGGCGCGGATCCGCGCGAGCACGCCGTCCACCGCGTCCGGATGCTCGGCGAAGATGCCCCCCTCGTGGAGCAGGGCATGCCGGTCCCACGTGTGGCGGTACCAGGGCAGCTCGCGCGAGGGCAGGATGCTCAGCCCCTTGTTGAGCGCCTCGAACAGCAGGCGGCGCCGGTACAGCAGGTCGTCGGTCCAGGCCGGCCGGTAGCCCGTGATGCGCGCGTGGAGCACGAGATCGTGGTTGCGACCGGCCACCGCCAGCGGGTCGAACTGGAGGGATCCGAGGCGGTCGACGACGGCCAGCACGCTCTCCGGCTCGGCCGGGAGCCCGCGCGGCGGCGCCAGAAAGTGGCGCAGGACGAGAAAGCGGCACGCGACGGGGGCGGCAACCGCGAGGGGATCGGGCACCCGAGGATGGTAGCGCCCGGGCCGATGCACGGCGGGCGGGGCCACCGGCGGTCTCGCCGGCCCGCTTCCATATACTTGCCTGCGCATGGCCACCACTCGCGATTACTACGACACTCTCGGCGTGCCGCGTGGCGCGGCCGATGCCGAGATCAAGCGCGCGTTCCGGAAGCTCGCCCAGCAGTGGCACCCGGACGTGAACACCGACCCGTCGGCGCAGGAACGCTTCAAGGAGATCAACGAGGCGTACCAGATCCTGTCCGACCCCCAGCAGCGGCGCGCCTACGACATGTTCGGCCAGGCCGGCGTCGGGGGAGCCGGGCCGGAGGGCTTCGGGTCGTTCGGTGGGTTCCAGGGCTTCGGCGACCTGTTCGACGCGTTCTTCGGCGGGGCCGCGGCCGGCGGCCAGGCCCGGCGCGCACGTCCGCCGTCCGGGTCGGACCTGCGGTACGACCTGCGGATCTCCTTCGAGGAGTCGATCCGCGGTGCCGAGAAGGAGATCGAGTTTACCGCGCTCGACCGCTGCGCCACCTGTTCGGGAACGGGCGCGGAGCCAGGGTCGGCCTCGGTCCGCTGTCCCCAGTGCAACGGCCAGGGCGAGATTCGCCAGGTCCGGAGCACGATGCTGGGGCAGATGGTCAACGTGACCGTCTGCCCGCGCTGCCGGGGGGAGGGGAGCGTCGTCGAGACACCATGCCACGAGTGCCACGGCGAGGGCCGCATCCAGCGCAAGCGCAAGCTCCGCGTGGTGATCCCGGCCGGCATCGACGAGGGGCACCAGATGCGGCTCACGGGCGAGGGGGAGGCGGGCCCGCGGGGCGGTCCGGCCGGCAACCTGTACGTCGCGGTCCACGTCGAGGAGCATCCGGTGCTGCGGCGCGAGACCACCGAGCTGTTCTTCCACCTGCCGCTCTCGGTCACTCAGGCCGCGCTGGGGGCCCGTGTCACCGTCCCCACCGCCGAGGGCGAGGAGGAGATCGAGGTGAAGGCGGGCACGCAGCCTGGGGCCGAGATCCGGCTCCGCGGCCGCGGCGTGCCACACCTGCGGCGGCCCGGCGTGCGGGGAGACCTCCACATCCTGGTCGACGTGCAGGTCCCCACCCGGCTCTCGAAGCGCCAGCGGGAGCTGCTGGAGGCGCTCGCGGCGGAATCGGGCGAGCGACCGGCGCCGAAGCCGGGCGGCATCTTCGACAAGGTGAAGGACGCGATCAGCTGAGCGCGTCCGACTGGCTGGAGTTCTCCGTCGCCGCCGATCACGAGGCGGTCGAGGCGATCAGCGAGATCCTGGCACGCGAGGCGCCGGGAGGCGTCAGCGTCGAACCCGGGTTCGAGCTGCGCGACGAGGGGCTGACGGCGAGCCTCGACACGGCGCGGCCCGTGCTGGTGCGCGCATGGCTGCCCGGGGCCGACCAGCCGGGGACGGCCGACGCGGTCGAGCGGGTGCGGACGGCGCTCGGCCACCTGCAGGCCTTCGAGCTGCGGCCGATCGGCGCACTGCACACCAGGGTGGTGCGCGAGGCCGACTGGGCGGCGCAGGGTCGCGCGCACTTTCCCGTGCTGCGGATCGGCGAGCGGTTCGTGGTCCGGCCGACGTGGCGTCGCTACCGCCGTCGTCCCGGGGACCTGGTGCTCGCGCTGGACCCGGGCGTGGCGTTCGGGACCGGGCTGCACCCGACCACGCGGCTCTGCCTGCTGGGGCTCGAGGCGTGGGGCCGCGAGGACCGCGTGGCGGGCGCGCGCGTGCTGGACGTCGGCTCGGGGTCCGGGATCCTGGCGTTGGGCGCCGCCCGGTTGGGGGCCGCCTCGGTGCTGGCGGTGGATACCGACCCACTGGCGGTGGAGGCCACGCTCGCCAACGCGCGGCGTAACAGGCTGGCTCGGGGGATCGTCGCCCGCGAGGGGTCCGTGTCGACCGGCGAGCGGCCCTTCGACCTGGTGCTCGCGAACCTCGTCGCGTCGATCCTGGTCCCGCTGGCGGCCGCGCTGTACGCGGAAGTTCGCCCGGGGGACGGGACGGCCGGATCGGGCGGGCGCCTGCTCGCGAGCGGGATCATCGCGGATCGCGAGCCGGAGGTCCGGCGCGCCTTTGACGCCGCGGGCTTCCACGTGCTCCGTCGCTGGGACGAGGCCGACTGGGTTGCGGTGGAGGCCGAGCGGGTCGAGTGAGGGGAGCGCCGCCCCCGGGTGCGGTTCCGGCCCTATGGCACACCGGAAGGGGACGTTGGGCGCTCATCGGCCGAGTGCCGGCCGGGGCACTCTTGGCGCCGGTGGGCAACGTCGTGATGGCAGGGCACGCGATCGACTGGCTGCGTGCGTTCAGCTCCCTCGGGGGTGGGTGATGGTTGACCTGTTGGCTGGTGAGTTCGGCGCCGGAACGGCCGTGGACAAGGCCAGCGACGTGCTCGGTTATGGGCGCCGGCCACTGGATGCCCTCTTCCTCCCCCGGTCGGTCGCCGTGATCGGCGCCACCGAGAAGGCGGGGAGCGTGGGCCGGACGGTCCTCTGGAACCTCATCAGCAGTCCCTTCGGCGGCACCGTCTTCCCCATCAACCCGAAGCGCCCGAACGTCCTCGGGCTGAAGGCATACCCGAGCCTGGCCGCCGTCCCCGACGCCGTCGAGCTGGCCGTGATCGTCACCCCGCCGCAGACGGTCCCGGGTGTCATGGAGGAATGCGTTGCCGCCGGCGTGAAGGGCGCCATCGTCATCTCGGCGGGCTTCAAGGAAACGGGCCCCGCCGGCGAGGAGCTGGAACGGCAGGTACTCGAGCGGGCGCGGCAGGGCGGCATCCGCGTCATCGGCCCCAACTGTCTCGGGGTCATGAACCCGATCGGCGGCCTCAACGCGACCTTCGCGGCCGGCATCGCGCGCCCCGGTTCGGTGGGGCTGATCAGCCAGAGCGGCGCGCTGCTGACCGCGATCCTCGACTGGAGCATGCGCGAGCAGGTGGGCTTCAGCTCGGTCGTCTCGCTCGGCTCGATGCTCGACGTCGGCTGGGGGGACGTCATCTACCACCTGGGCGACGATCCCAACACCGGCAGCATCGTGATCTACATGGAGACGGTGGGCGACGCCCGGGCCTTTCTCTCCGCCGCGCGCGAGGTCGCGCTCACGAAGCCCATCATCGTCATCAAGCCCGGGCGCACGGCGCAGGCGGCCAAGGCGGCCGCCTCGCACACCGGCTCCCTGACGGGCAGCGACGAGGTGCTCGACGCGGCCTTCCGCCGCGTGGGCGTGCTGCGGGTGGATGCCATCGAGGACCTCTTCGCCATCGCCGACGTGCTGGCCAAGCAACCGCGACCGAAGGGCCGGCGGCTGACCATCGTGTCGAACGCAGGTGGCCCCGGCGTCCTCGCCACCGACGCCCTGATCGGCGGTGGCGGGCAGCTCACCGAGCTCACCCCCGAGGCGACCGAGGCCTTCAACGCGATCCTGCCCGCGACCTGGAGCCACAACAACCCGGTCGACATCATCGGCGACGCGCCCCCGGAACGGTACGCCACGGCGCTCGAGATTGCGGCGGGCGACCCAAGCAGCGACGGGCTCCTGGTCATCCTCACGCCCCAGGCCATGACCGACCCCACGCGGACCGCCGAGCTGCTGGCGCCCTTCGCCCACATCGAGGGCAAGCCGGTGCTGGCGAGCTGGATGGGCGGCGCCGACGTCGAGGCCGGCACGGCGATCCTCCGGGGCGCCGGGATCCCCACGTTCCCCTACCCGGACACGGCCGTCGAGATGTTCAACTACATGTGGCGCTACAGCGACGGCCTCCGAGCGCTGTACGAGACGCCCGCCATGCCCGACGACGAGGCGAGCGCGGTCAACCGGACGCTGGCGCGCGACATCATCGAGACCGCGCGGCGGGAACGCCGCACGCTGCTCACCGAGTTCGAGTCGAAGCAGGTGCTCTCCGCCTACGCGATCCCCATCGCCGAGACGCGCATCGCGCCGAGCGAGGACGAGGCCGTGGCCGCGGCGGAGGCGATCGGCTACCCGGTGGTCCTGAAACTCCACTCGCACACGATCACCCACAAGACCGACGTGGGTGGCGTGCAGCTCAACCTCGCCGATGCCGGCGCGGTCCGCGAGGCGTATCGCTCGATCCAGGCTGCCGTGGCACAGCGGCGAGGCGCCGAGCACTTCGAGGGCGTCACCGTCCAGCCCATGATCAACTACTCCGGCTACGAGCTGATCGTGGGCAGCAGCGTCGATGCGCAGTTCGGCCCGGTGCTCCTCTTCGGGCTGGGCGGCCAGCTCGTGGAGCTCTTCCGGGATCGGGCCCTGGCGCTGCCCCCGCTGAACACGACGCTTGCCCGGCGCATGATCGAGCGCACGAAGATCTACACCGCGTTCGCGGGGATTCGCGGGCGCCAGCCCATCGACACGGACGCACTGGAGCAGCTCCTGGTCCATTTCGCCCAGCTCGTGGTCGAGCAGCCATGGATCAGGGAGATCGACATCAACCCGCTGCTGGCGTCCCCCGAGCGACTGATCGCCCTCGACGCCCGCGTGGTGCTCCACGAACCCGACCTGCCCGACGAGAAGCTGCCGCGCCTGGCGATCCGCCCGTACCCGCGGCAGTACATGGGCCCGTGGACCGCCGGCGACGGGACCGCGATGACGATCCGGCCCATCCGCCCCGAGGATGAGCCCATGATGGTCCGCTTCCACCAGAGTCTCTCCGAGCGCACCGTCTACGGGCGGTATCTGCGCGATCTCGGCCTCGCCGAGCGGACGGCGCACGAGCGGCTCGTGCGGGTCTGCTTCAACGACTACGATCGGGAGATCGCCCTGGTCGCGGAGCGCGCACCCGGAGAGGCGGAGCGGGAGATCGTGGCCGTCGGGCGCCTGACCAAGCGCCACGCGGCCAACGGGGCCGAGTTCGCCATCGTCGTCGCCGACTGCTGCCAGCGCGCCGGGCTTGGCACGGAGCTGCTGCGCCGGATGGTCCAGATCGGGCGGGACGAGGGGCTCGACTGGATCTGTGCCGAGATGTTGACCGACAACGTCGGCATGCAGCACACGGCCGAGAAGGTCGGCTTCACGCTCCGGGAGATTCCGGGCAGGGGCCTGGTGCGAGCGGAGCTGGACCTCCGCGCCTGACCTCGGGGAGACAGCGCTCGCCCCGGCGAGCCGCCGCTCCCGGGGGTCCGTGCCCTCCGCCCGGCAGCCGCCCACCGCCGCTCACCGCCCGCCGGGCGCTCCCCGGGTGATCCCCGGGCGATCGCCGCCCGCCGCCGCCCGCCGCCGCTCCCCGCGCGATCCCCGGGCGCCGCCGCTCCCGCAACCGGCGGCCTGCGTCCGCGGGGTCCCGTCGCCGCATCGGTGGCACCATACGCCGGACGACCGAGCCAACGGAGGGGACCAGCGTGCCCGATGGTGACTGCCTGTTCTGCCGGATCGCCGCCGGCGAGATCCCGGCCAACGTCGTGTACTCGGACGACGAGGTCATGGCGTTCCGCGACATCGCACCTCGGGCCCCGATCCACGTCCTGGTGATCCCGCGGCGGCACCTGGTGTCGCTGATGGACCTTGGCGACGAGGACACGCCGCTGCTCGGGCACATGTTCGCCGTGATCCGCGAGGTGGCCAGGCGGGACGGCATCGCCGAGTCGGGATTCCGGGTGGTGTCGAACGCCGGTCGCGACGGCGGCCAGACGGTCGACCACCTGCACTTCCACGTGTTCGGCCGTCGCTTCATGACCTGGCCGCCCGGGTAGCCCGTGCCGCGGGCCGATCCGGGTCGTCGTCTCCGTGCCGGGCTGAGAGGCGCGCTGAGTCGGGCGCCGCTGGTGGCGCTGGCTGTCGTGCTCGCCGGGTGTGTTCCCCTGGCGTCGGGATCCAGTCCCGGGATCGCGGTGATCTCACAGCCGCCCGTCCCTTTCGCCGTGGCGCAGACCGCGGCCGCGCTCGAGGCCGCCTATCGCCAGGCCGATTTCGGGCTCATCCGGGCGAACCAGCCGTACCGACCGTCGGAGCCACCCGACCTGATCGGTGTGCCCCGGACGGTCTACCAGGTGGTGCTGCCCAGGGATCCCGGGGCGGGGTACGTGGTGATCTACGACGCGACCGACCCGGTGAACGCGCAGGCGCTGGCGACCTCGATGCAGCGGTACCTGGGGAGCGGCTTCGGGCAGACGAACTTCCCGACGGACGCGCAGTTTGCCGTCCAGCTGTATGGCTCGACGATCGTCTTCGGCTGGTACTCGCCCGGGGCGAGCGCGGATCCCGCCACGGCCGCATCGGCGCTCAAGGTACTGCGGTCGTTCGGGCAGGCGTTCCCGATCGTGCGGTAGTCGCCTCGCGCGGGGGTTGGTCGTCGGTCGATGTTCGCGGGAATCGGCCGTGCCCCGGAAGCGACGCCTCCCGCCGCCGGCGGCACCGGGGCCGGTGCGAGCGGTGGCACGCAGGTGCTCACCCGGAAGCGACGCCTCCCGCCGCCGACGGCACCGGGGCCGGTGCGGGAAACCCGTGCCAGCTCGGGCGAGGCGGGCGAGGCGGCCGAGGCGGCGCGCCATCACCGGCCCGATATCCTCCCCAGCGATGCCGCGGCGGATTAGTGGCGGCTTGCCACCTCCGGATCCCGCGTCCGTTGCGCCCCCGACGGTAGCCCGAACTCGAGACGGGTGCAGATCGTGCGAGAGCGGATGCCGGACCGCGTTACAGGCGCTCGGTCGTGTCCCCGGCAGCCCCCGTCAGCGGCGGCAAAGGCCCGGCAACCGTCCGCGGCAATGCTGCAGGGGATATTCGTGGGCCGCAGGTCTCGGCGGGCCCTGGGTCCCGGCAGCTCTGCCAGGACGTTCAGGGGCCGGTCGTCCCACGACGCCCGGTCTTGTCGGGGAAAGCCGGCGCTGTTGCACCAGGTGTGGGGGCTCGACCCCCACTACCCACGCTCCGAATGGACGAACGGCAGCGGTGCCTCCGAGGCGGCCCACCGCTGCACCTCGTCGCGGCGCACCTTGAACGTGTGAGTCCGGGGGAAGTCGGCGCCCGGCCAGAGGCGCCAGCCGGCGACGCGCTGGTGGATCGCAAGACGGCCGTTCGCGTCGCGCACCGAGGCGTCGATCCGCTCGCGGAGCGCGGTGTCCTCCTCCGGTGTCAGGTCGTGGGCGGGCGTCTGCCCCGCGATGGGGATCGGCGGCCGGTCGGGCGGCAGCACGATCGCCTCGATGCGCCCCGGCTCCGTCTCGAACACCACCGTCTCGGGCAACCCCGCGTCATGGAGGGCGTTCTCGACGTCCTCGGGGAACACGTTCAACCCGTTGGGCAGCACGATGATGTTCTTCGTGCGTCCCAGCAGCACCAGGTTCCGGCGCTCGTCGAAGCGCGCGACGTCGCCGGTGTGGTACCAGCCGTCAGGGTCGATCACGGCCGCGGTCGCCTCCGGATCGCCCCAATAGCCGGAGAGGAGCGTTGGACCCGCGACCACGATCTCGCCGTCGTCGGCGAGGCGCACCTGGATCGGTGAGGGGGAGGGGACGCGGCCCACGGTTCCCGGTGTGTGGTCCTGAGGCGTGGAGCAGGCGACGATCCCGCACTCGGTCGCGCCGTAGCCCTGCAGCACGACGACGCCGAGGTCCTCCCAGGCCTGCTGGAGTGCGGGCGGGAGGTACGTGCCCGCCGTGACCGCGAGGCGGAGGCCGCCGCCGAACTGTCGGTGGACGCTGCGGAACAGCTGGCGGCGCAGGGCGTACGGCAGATGGCGCGCGATCCGCCGCGCGCGCTCGAACCTGACCCGCTGTCCGCGACGTTCCACCTCGCGCATCAACGCCGTCCAGAACAGTTCCAGCACCGCCGGCACGACCAGCAGCGTGGTGACGCGGTGGTCGCGGATCGCCTCGAAGATGACCCGCGGGTTGCGCGAGCGAATGTAGAGGATGTCGGCGCCGACCAGCGTGGCGTAGAAGAGCGCGGCCGCCTGCTCCATCAGGTGCGAGAGCGGGAGCAGCGACACGACGCGGTGCTCCATGGGCGGGATCACCAGGCCGAACGCGTCGATCGACGAGAGGATCGCGCCGTGCGTCAGCATCACGCCCTTGGGCACGCCGGTGGTGCCCGACGTGAACACGACCTCGAACAGGTCCTCCCGGGTCGGGCGCTCCCAGGCGTCCACCTGCGCCTCCCAGTCGGGCGGGAGCCGGGCCGGGCCGGTCGGGGCGGCGATCCGGCCGTCGGCGAGGTCGGGCGCAACGGGCGGGTGGGCGATCGGTCGGGTCGGGTCGGCTGAATCGTCGGTCGGGTCGTCGGTCAGGTCGGCCGTCGTCGTCAGCGGGAGGTCACCGAGGCCGGAGCCGCTCGGGTCTGGCGCATCGCGTCCCGTGCCAAGCACCGCGAGTCGGGCCCCCGAGCGGGCGACGATGCGCGCCACCGTATCCGGCGCCATCCGCAGGTCGAGCGGCACCACGATCAGCCGGGCCCGCATCGCGCCGAAGTAGACGGCCGGCAGTTCGGGGCTCGATGGGCTCCACGTGATGAGGCGATCGCCGGGCTGGAGGCCGAGCCCGCGCAGACGGAACGCCGCCAGCTTCGAGCGGCGGTCCAGCTCGCGGTACGTCCAGTGCCACGCCACGCCGTCGTCTCCCCGAAGCCCCAGGGCCGGCTTGCCGGGGCCGCGCACCAGCGCGTCGTCGAGGATGTTCAGCAGAGAGGTGAACGTGGCGACGTCGGAGTGCGAAGGCGGCACGGCCGGAGTGTAGCCTCGTCCCGCTTGCGGCATCGCTCCGACAGCCTCGCTCATCGGCAGCCTCGCTCATCGGCAGCCTCGCTCATCGAAGTGTGGACGGCCAGCGATTCTGTCCACCTTTCGGCCAGCGACTTTGTCACCGATCGGTGGCCCAGCGACGGCGCCAGGGATGATCGCGACCCGGACGTCTCGACGTGGACCGGGTGGCGGGCGATGGCGACGGGGATGGCTCGGCCACGGATGGCAGATCCACCTGCTCGTCGGTCTGGCGCGGGAGGTGGCGGGCCCGCAGGAGCGCCGGCGCGGCGGGCGCCTCGGTGAGCTGGTAGTGCTGTCCCTCGTGGCCGGCCCAGAGGGAGCCATCGAGGCGCTCCTCGAGGGTGACGCGGTAACCCGCCCAGCTGCGTCCGTCGCGCCGACGGGGCAGGGCGAGCGCCTCGCCGCCCCAGCTGATCGTGGCGTCCCGCCCGACGCGCCGGGCATAGGCGAAGCAGAAGACGCTCTCCGCGGTGAGCCCTGCAGGGAAGGCCCGCCAGGCGGGCGCAGGATCGGCCGCCGGCACCGCGAACCGGGCATTGTGGCGGCGGATGAAGCGGGGCAGGAAGGCGTTCGCGTCCTCGATGGTGGTGATGGTCTCGAGGCGCAGCTCGACGAGGAGCCGGTCCTGCCAGGTGCCCCACAGGCGCTCCACCCGTCCCTTCGCCTGCGGGGAACTCGTGCCCAGCCAGCCGATGCCGGCCTCGTCGAGGGCCCGTCCCACTTGGGTGAACGCGCGCTTCCCGGTGAGCTGCTCGGTCAGGGTGGGCGGGCGCTTCGGATCCTTCCAGAAGATCCCGTGGCGATCCGAGTAGAGCGTCCAGGGCAGACCGTAGCCGGCACTCGTCTGGCTCAAGGTGAGGAAGTACCCGGCGGCATCCTCGGCCGCCCGGAAGGTGGCCCCGGTGACCGTGCCCGTGGCGTCGTCGATCGCCCCCACCAGGGTGGCGTAGGGCTCGTCCGGGCCGAACCAGCGGTGGCGCGACCCGTCGGTCTGCAGCAGCATCCCGGCGCGCGGCACGCGCTCGCGCCTCGAGCGGTGCTTGGGCGGGCGGTGGACCCGGGCGGGTGGCAGTCCGGCCTCGCTGAGGATCCGGCGCAGCGTGCGCGCGGGGATGGCAATCCCCTCTCGCTCGGCCAAGAGCTCGGCGAGATGCGCCCGGTTCACCCCGGCGTACGTGGTAGCAGCCAGGGCCACCAGGCGCTCGCGGAGGGCAGCGTCGGTCCGGTTGGCAGGCCTGCGACCGGCGTTGCCGTGCCGCAGGGCATCTGGGCCCTCGTGCTCGAAGGCAGCCAGCAGGCGCCGGACCTGGCGCTCCGAACGGTGCAGGATCACCGCCGCTTGCTCGAGCGAGAGCGTGCCCTCCGCGAGGTGGTGCAGCACCTCACTGCGCTGCGCGAGTGGTCGATCGTCATGGTGAGCTGGCTCTCGGTGCATGCCCGGCACAGTGACAAAGTCGCTGGCCGATTACGCGTGACAGAATCGCTGGCCGTTCACAC
>JAJYEB010000028.1 GCA_021790375.1 Chloroflexota bacterium
CGGCGCGTCGAAGAGCCGCCGGCTGGGCGTCCCGGGCGATCAGCTCCCGGGCGTGGTCCCCGCCACGCTCTTCCTGAAGCAGGTCAACCTCGGCGAGGAGCCGCACCTGTCCGGTCCGGTGGTCGTGGTGGGCGGCGGCAGCACGGCGATGGACGCCGCGCGGTCCGCCCTGCGAAGCGGCGCCGACTCGGTCACGGTACTCTACCGGCGCGGACGCGCCGAGATGCCGGCACAGCACGAGGAGATCGAGGCCGCGGAGCGCGAGGGCATCGTGATCCGCACGGGCGTCGTGGTCGACGAAGTGCTGGGGAACGGGCGTGCCGGATCGGTGCGCTGCCAGCTCCAGCAGCCGACCGGACGCGTCGAGGGCGGCCGGGCCGTCTGGGAGGCCGTCCCGGGCAGCCAGGTCGAGATCTCGTGCGCCACCATCCTGGTGGCCATCGGCGAGGAGCCCGATCCCTCGATCCTCCCGCCTGGCGCGGGGATCGAGGTCAGCTCGTGGGCCGGCATCATGGCCGACCCGCGCACGCTGGCCACCGGCCGCGCAGGCGTCTTCGCCGGCGGCGACGTCGTGTCGGGACCCAAGACCGTCATCGATGCGGTCGCGAACGGCCGCCGGGCCGCCGCTTCCATCCACGAGTACCTCTCGGGTGCCCGGGACGGCGAGGCGGAGATCTTCGCGGCGGTGCGCTACCGGACCGCGCCCGACCGGCAGCTCAGGCTGGCCCTGGAGTCCCGGGAGCGCGCGCGGGTGGATCACCCGGAATACGAGCCCGGTTCGTTCACGGCGAACGAGCCTGGCCTCGACGAAGGCTCGGCGCGGGCGGAGGCCTCCCGGTGCTTCCGCTGCGACGCCGTCTACAGCTGCGGAGTGGTGCAGGTCGTCTCGGGCCGTGGGCCGCGAGACGCCCGGACCGCCCCGACCCCGGTCCACCAGGCGCCCGGCGCCTTCCCGGTGGCCGCCGGCCCTACTGGAGGAGCACAGCGGTGAATCAGGATCAGATCCAGGCGTTCATCAACGTCGGGGAGCCGTTCGTCGAGGGGACCATCGCGGCCGCCCTGGTCGCCCTGTGGCTCCTCGTGCTCGCGATGCACCTCGCCCGGCCCTACATGCTCGCGACGCTGCAGAAGTTTACGCTCCGGCTGGCCGCGGACCTCTGGTGGATCATCTACGTCGCCCTGCGCGACATCCTGCTGGTCCAGGTCTTCCTCGGCAGCTTCATCTTCTTCTACCCCGACGTGGTGCGGGCGGACGACCTCCCCATAACCGGCAGCCTGGCCGCGGTGTGTGCGTTCGCCGTACTCGTGCTGAAGCTCACCACGAAGGGCGACGCCGACCCGCGCGGTTTCCGGCTCCAGACCATCCTGCTGGGCATCGGCTCGGTGCTCTACATCGTGCCCTACGTGCTCGGCGTCCAGGTCACCACGATCGGTGGTGGAGCCGCCAGCCAGCTGGCCGCGCTGCTCGACAGCTCGCAGAACACGAACGTGTCCCTGCCGCTTGCCTATCTCTCCGCGGTGCTCGTCGGCCTGCTCGGCCTGTACGCGGTGATCTACAACCTGCGCCTCGCGGACGTCCGCAGGCCGCAGCCCCGCTAGACGAGGGAGCGAGCCATGACCCCCGATCAGATCACCCAGTCGTTCGTCAACGGCGGCTCGGGCTGGATGGTGCTCTCGCTTGCCGCGGTGCTCCCCATCCTGTGGGCCTTCACCCTGATCGTCCACTTCAGCCGGCCCTACGTCCTCCGCTTCCTCCAGGGCCTCACGCTCCGGTTCGGCGGCGACGTGTGGTGGCTCTCGTACGTGCTGATGCGCGACGCGCTGATGATCCTCACGCTGGCGCTCAGCGTGATCTTCCTGATGCCCAACCTGTACATCGGGCTGGGGCTGCCGATCACCGCGCCGCTGGCCACGGTCGTGCTCTTCTGGGCGATGGTCGTGAAGCTGACCCGCGACGCGGACGACGATCCGCAGGCGTTCCGCATCGTCAGCGTCCTGCTGGTGATCGCGTCGGCCCTCTACATCGTCCCGCAGATCTACGGGCTCGAGGCGGCCAGCGAGACCGACATCTGGAACACCTTCGGCGGCCTGGGCTGGGTGCCCGGTGTCCTGTCGGCGAACCAGGGCTGGCTGAACCCCGCCGCGTGGCCGATCCTGATCATCAGCCTGGTCCTGTTCGGGCTCACCGGCGGTTACCTGTTCACCAGGTTCCTGCTGCAGCTCGGACGCGAGGACCATCCCGCGTCGCAGCAGACCATGCCGGCGACCGGCGAGCGGATGCCGGGCTGATCCGGCTGGCCGACCTGCCGGCCCGACTGGCCGACCTGCCGGCCTCACTCGGGCGAGGCGACCGAGTCAGACCAACACCGAATCTGCGGCGTCGCGGGCACGACTTCCTGACGGCCGGGCCCGGGGCGCATTCGGAAGGGGATCGATGGGCGGCGGAGACGCCGCCCATCGATCTGTTCTCACGGGATGTCCACCAGCACCTTGCCCACTGCGTGCTGCTCCACCGCCTCGTGCGCGGCCGCGATGGCAGCCAGCGGGAAGTGGAGCTCCGGGAGCGGCCTGGGCGTACCCTCGCGCAGCGCGTCGCTGATGTCGCTGACGGCCCGGTCCAGCATCGCCGGGGTGAGGTTGTAGACCAGCACGAACTCCAGCCGGGCGTTGGCGACCATCAGCCGCCGCACCGGGAGGATCGGATCGGGGGCATCGCTCGCGTACGCGACCACCGTCCCGTGCGGCGCCAGCACGTCGAGGTCGGCGGCCAGGTTCGCGGCGATCGCGATGTCCACGATCCTGTCGACCCCTTCGGGCGCGATCGCGCGCACGGCCGCGACGTGATCAGGGTCCCGGTAGTCGAGGACGTGAGCCGCCCCGGCGGCGCTCGCCAAGCCGCGCTTCGCCTCCGAGCTGGCCGTCGCGAGCACCGTGGCCCCGCCACGGACGGCGAGCTGGATCGCCGCGTTGCCGACCGCTCCCGCGCCACCGGTGACCAGTAGCGTCCGTCCCGCCACGGGCCCGCCCCCGAAGACGCAGCGGTGGGCCGTGATGAAGGGGATCCCGAGACCGGCTCCCTGCGCGAACGAGATGTCGTCCGGCAGGGGCACCGCCTGGTGGGCGGGCACGCACGTGTACTGGGCGGCCGTCCCGTTCCAGCGTCCGGCCGCCGCGTGGTAGACCCAGGCGCGCTGTCCCACCCGGGCCGCATCGACGCCCGGCCCCACCAGGTCGATCTCGCCGGCTCCGTCCTGGCCGGGGATCTGGCCGGGCTCCGGCAGCGGCCCGCCCGCTGACCGCGACTTCCAGTCGGTCGGGTTCACGCCCGACACCCGCAGGCGAACCCGCACCTCGCCCGGCCCGGGCCGCGGATCCGGGACCTCGACGATGCGGAGCACGTCCCGTGCGGGCCCCCGCTCCGAGTAGATCGCGGCGCGCATCAGGTTTCCCTCCCGTCGAGGCCGGGACGAACACCGGGGCGGGGGGCCTCCGCCGTGCCCCGGAGATGTCGACGTGTCACGGCAACGGCGCTGTGCCGGATCCGCCCGCCGCGACTGGGGGTCCGTACCCGGTGAGTTCCACGTAGGCCTGCCCCCCCAGCGGCTCGCCGCCCAGGTCGGCCGACACCACCTGCGACCCCTCCCAGTACACCACCCCGGTCGTCGCGCGGGTGTCCAGCTCCTGGTCGGCCACCGTCGGCCGCAGGCGAATCGTCAGCGCCTGCGCCGGGAGCGTGATCGTCCACCCGGCCGGGTAGGTCGTCCCCGTGCGCGGGCTGGTCCAGTGGGCTGTCACCTGCACCGTGAACCGGGACCGGTCCAGGTGCTCGTACGTGCCATCGGGATGTACCAGCGTCCCGTACACCAGCGGATAGCCACCGGACGTGTCGCGCACCAGCGACAGGGTCAGGTCCGTGCCGTTCGAGAGGTTGACCGCGAACCAGTCCCAGCCTCCCGCGCCGACCGCGATGAAATTGCCCCACTGGTGGTCGAACCACGCTTCTCCCTGCACCTGGAGCCGCTGCGTCCCGATGTCCAGGACGCCCCGGGCGGCCATGCGGGTGCGGGAGTAGTAGTACGAGCCGCCCGCGGCTCCGAAGTCGATCCAGCCGTTCTCACCATGCAGCACCGGTGGGCGTCCGCCCGAGTCGAGCCGAAGCTGGAGCCCGAAGCCGGCGGTCGCACTGGTCGCGCTGATGACGTCATGACCCCCGATGCCCGCCATGATCCACGGGGCCCCCGACGTGCCGGACGAGCCCGATGACGACCCGGATGCGCTGTCCTGGCCCGGCGACCCCGACGTGACCGGCAACCCCGACGTGCCCGGCACCCCGGGCTGGCCCTGCACCCCGGTCTGGCCCTGCGACCCCGACGTGCCCGGCGACGTCGATCCACCGGACGGGCCCGCGCCCGTGGCGCTCGGCGCCCCCGTGATCCCCAGCGCGAACCCGGCCCCGGGGCCGATCCCCGCCGGGAGGCTCAGGCCACCGGTCGACAGGTCCGGCCCGGCGACCGCCCCGATCGCCGGCGACGCCGCAGCCCCTGGCGACGACGCCCCGACCGACGGCGTCGCCCCGACCGACGGCGGCGCCCCGGTCGTCGTCGGCGCCCCGACGCCCGCCGCGAGCTGAGCCGCCGCCACCAGGTCGACCTGCGGACCGATCTCGGATCGCTGGTCGTACACGAACCGCCGCCCCGATTCGTCGGTCAGCGCCAGGTGCGACGCCCAGGAGACGGGGAACGAGCCCCTCTCGGCGCGGAAGATCACGAACTCGAACCCGAACCGCTGCCCGGACGCCGCCTGCAGGTGGCCCGTGTAGTACCACCACTCCGTCAGGCGATCGTGCGGAGCCTCGTCCCGCGGGAACGAGATCGGTTGCGGGTCGCGCGGCGGCGTGGGGGAGGCAGCCGCCGTGGGAAGCGCGGGCCGCGGCGTCGGATCCGTGCCCAGCAGGCGGCCCTCCGGCGAGCACGCCGCGAGCACCAGGGCGGCCACCACCATGAGCGCCACCACCTGGACGATGGTCGCTCCCTCGATGAGCGGCAGGCGGGATTCCACCCAGCGCGCCAGGCGCCGGGGCATCCACCAGTTCCAGTCGCCCAGCAGGCGCATCGTCGCCGGGACCAGCAGCGCGCGCACGACCGTCGCGTCGAGCGCCACCGCGATCGCGACCCCCAGCCCGAGCGCCTTGATCAGCACGATGTCCGCGAACGCGAACGAGCCCGCCACCACCACCACGATGAGCGCGGCGCTCGTCACGATCCGGCCGGATCGCTCCAGGCCCCGGGCCACCGCCTCGCGGTTGTCGCCGGTCCGGTCCCAGACCTCCTTCATGCGGCTGAGGAGGAACACCTCGTAGTCCATCGAGAGCCCGAACAGCACGCAGAACAGGATCACCGGCTGGGTGGTCTCCACGAACCCGAGCGGACTGAACCCGAGCAGCGACGAGAGATTGCCGTCCTGGAAGATCCACACCAGTGCCCCGAAACTGGCCACGATCGAGAGGCTGTTCATCACCAGCGCCTTGAGCGGCAGCACCGCCGACCGGAGCAGCAGGAACAGCACCAGGTACGTGGTGAGCATGATGAAGAGCGCCGTGCGCGGGAACTCCGCCGCCACCGCGTTGACCACGTCCGTCACATCGGCCGCGCCTCCGGCGACCTGTACGGTGATCCCCGGCGGTGGCGCCAGCGCGGAGGAGGGGTTGCGCAGCTGGTCGACCAGCGTGCGGAATGCGCTCCGGTTCGGGTCGAACGGCGTGTACACGGAGAACGTCGTGAGGTCGCCGCGCGTCGTCGCCTCGAGCTCGCTCGCCGCGAACCGGTCCGGCGGCCCGCCGGGAGCCGAGTACAGCAGCTGGTACTGCGCCCGTGTCAGCCGGGGATCGAGGTTCACGATCCCCTCCACGCGCACCACGCTGGGATCGGCGGCCAGCCGGCGGGACCAGTCGTAGAGCTTGCCGATGTTCGCCGGCGTGTCGACCGGGCCGGTGGTGTGGATCGCCAGCAGCAGTGGATCGAACTCGCCGGGGCCGAACTCGCGCACCAGCAGGTCGTAGGCCTGGCGCGACGGCACGCTGGGCGGCAGGATGCTGGCGTCCGGGGCATTGAACCGTGCGTGCAGGAAGGGGAGCCCCACCAGCACCAGGATCGCCAGCGTCGGCACGAAGACGCGGACCGGGCGCGCCATCACCCAGCGCGCGAGCCGCCCCCAGCCACCTTCGGTCGCCTCCGGGTCTCCGTGGCGAAGGCGCCGGACCGCGAGCGCGTCGATGCGGGGCCCGGCGATGGTCAGCAGGGCCGGGAGCAGCGTCAGCGCGGCGGCCACGTCGAGCCCCACCACGATGGCCCCGGCGGCACCCACGGAGCGCAGGATCATGAACTCGAACAGGAGCAGCCCGGCCAGGCCGAGGAGCACCGTGAGCCCGCTGAAGAAGACGGCCCGTCCGGCCGATGCCACGGTCACGGCCACCGCCGCCTCGACGGCCTCCCGGTCGACCGACCCGTCCGCCCGCCGCCCGCCCCCACGGCGGGCCAGCTCCTCGCGGAACCGGCTCGTCATCAGCAGCGAGTAGTCCACGCCCAGCCCGAGCCCGAGCAGGGTCGTGAGGTTGAGCACGAAGATGCTCATCGGCGTCAGGCTGGCGAGCACGAAGATGATCGCGAGGGAGAGGGCCACCGCGGTGCCGCCCACAGCCAGTGGTACGACCGCCGAGACCGCGCTGCCGAAGACGAGCAGCAGCGCAATCGCCGCCAGGGGCAGCGACACGATCTCGCTGCGCCGGAGGTCGGACTCGGAGACCGTCTGGATGTCGCCGTAGAACGCCGGTCCGCCGGCGAGGTAGCTCCGGATGCCCGGCACGGGGACCAGCGCGGCCTGCACGGGCGCCAGCGCCTGGGGCGACTGGTCCGGCTGCAGGTTCAGCGAGACCACGTCGTACACCACGGTTCGATCCGCACTGACCTGGTGAGGGTTAAGCAGGTACGGCAGCACCCCGGTCACGTGCGCCGCCTTCGGCACGTTGGCGATGGCCCGAGCGGCCGCCGAGTCGAACGCGGGCTCCCCGGCGCGGGCACCCGTCTCGGACTGGAGGACGATGACGAGCGCCGAGGGAGGCAGCCCGAGCTTCTGCTCGAGGAGGAGCTGTGCCCTCGACGATTCGAGCCGGCTGCTGGTGAAGCCGCCGGCGCTCAGAACGCCGGGGGCCCGGGGGGCGAACGGGGCGGCCAGCAGGAGGAGCGCGGCCCAGACCGCCAGTACGGGCCAGGGGTGGCGCGCCACCCACGATCCGATGGCCCCGAAGCGGCCGATGGGCCTCCGCCCGTCGCCACTCGGTCTGTCGCCGGCGCCCTGCCCGGCGCCTCGCCCGCCGAGCGCGCCATGCCCGCCGCCGGCGCCCTGCCCGGAGTTGGTGATCCGCCCGTCGCCACTCGGTCTGTCGCTGGCGCTCTGCCCGCCGAGCACGCCCTGTCCGCCGCCCCTCGGACCGCCGCCGGCACCTCGCCCGCCGGCACCTCGCCCGCCGCCGGCGCCTCGCCCGCAGCCGGCGCCCTGCCCGGAACCACCCTCGGCGGGGGAGGCTCCGCGACCGCCGGTCGCCGATCGGTTCACGTCGTCCGGCTCAGGCCCCCTGTCTCCTGGCCGCAACCGGGTCGGAGCCCTCGCCCGGCGCGCTCTCCTCGATCAGCTCGATGTCGCTCTCGACGCTCGCCACCCCACGGATCGTGGCGATCACGGAGCAGTACCTCTCGTTGCTGAGGCGCACAGCGCGCTCCACCGCCCCCGGATCCACGCCGCGGCCGCAGACGACGTACGTGACCACCACCCGCGTGTAGGCCCACGGCGCCTCGGCGAGCTGCTCTCCCTCGACGCGAAGCTCCACCCCGGTCACCGGCTGGCGCTGCTTGCGAAGGATCTCCACCACGTCCCATGCCGAGCAGCCTCCCACGGCCGCCAGGAGGGTTTCCGACGGCGAGAACCCGTGCATCGAGTGATCCTCGGCCGGCGCGCCCATCTCGAGCTCGTGGCCGGCGTGGGAGCCGCGCGCCACGAACGTGGCACGCTCGGGATCCCAGGTGACGGTGACCTTCTTCACGATTCCCTCCGGAGTCCGGGCGGCCGGCAGCGTGTGATTCGGTGAGTACGGCGGGCACTGCAGCGGAGCATACCGGGAAGGGGCGGGCGGCGAATGAAGCCATTGGGGCGGCATGGTGCCGGTCCCCGAGACAGACCGCGTTCGAGTCGGGCACGTCGCGCGTCGGCCCGGCCTGCCCGACGGTGCCGTCAGCCCGCGGTGCTGCGTGCCCGTGTTGGTGCCCGGCGGTGGAGCCGCCCGGCGGTGCTGTCCAATGCTCGTCTGGTGAGCACGAGACAGGCGGGCGACGTCGAGGTCTGGATCCGTTGTGCGGATATCGAACCCTCGACGCTGCGATTGACCGAATTTCGTGTGCCGGCCAGCCGGCGTCAGCTGAACAGCGGGCCGATCATCAGATGCAGTGGCGTCTTCGACGGCAATGGACCGTTCCACGCTCCCCCGGCGTGCATTGGCCAGAAAGTCCGGGCAGGCCGGCCAGAGGTATCCCCGGTCCGCTCGCCCGCACGGCGCGTCCAGCCGCGGCGAGGCGATCCGCCGAATCGGCCATCCGCAGGCCCGTCCGGCCTGCGCCGCCCGGCAGCGCGCGACTCGGTCCGTGCCGCTCTGGCGCCGGAGGAGAGCGTCCCGGGAAGGGGAGGGGGCGAACGAGGTGCCCCCAGATCGGCCGCCCGCAGCTCGGTGCGGCCGGCGAGGTGATCGGCGTTGTCGGCTGCAGCTGTGTCAGCCGCCGATCACCGACCAGATGAACCCCATGAACAGGAGGAAGCCGACCAGCAGCCCGATGAAGGCGAGCCCGCCGACCGTCAGGTAGGAGACCCCCAGGAAGTTGATGGATCCCATGGCCACGGACCACACCGCGATCAGGATCAGGAACAACCACCGGCTGTTGCGGCTCGTGATGGCGTGCGAGAGCCCGCTGAACCGGCCGGCCGGGACCAGGGCGACCCGCAGGAAGAGCCCGATCAGCGCGCCGGACATGATCACGGCGAGCAGGTACGCGATCGGCTGCGCGAACGCGGCCTCGAATGCCTTGTCCATCGGCCGGAACTATAGCAAACGGCCCTGTTCCTGCATGCCATCCGGCAGGGGCCACGCCCGACGCCTGCATGGAGACGCCCGACGTGCGTTTCGTGCCCGTCGCGCCTTCCCGGCGACGCGGGGCCGCGCGTGCGCTACCATCGAAGCTCCATGCAGGGTGCATAACGGCTATGCATCCAGGGCGGACCAGCGATCGACCGGTGAACAGGAGCAGGCGGTGAACACGAACAGGACGGTGGGCCAGGCGGCGCAGGAACAGCCGGCCCCCGCGGATTCCGGAGGCGGCACCGCCCACGCGCCGAACCGGGCCGTCGAGGCGCTGCCGTTCGTCAATCAGCGTGATCCCGCCCGCCGGCTCGGGCCCGACGGGAAGCCGGCGGTGAGCCGCCGCGCGCCCGTCTGGGCCGACGTGCCCGACGAGCAATGGAACGACTGGCGCTGGCAGCTGTCGCACCGCATCAACTCGCTCGAGGAGCTCGAGGGTGTCCTCAACCTGACCGAGGACGAGCGCGAGGGGCTGGGCGCGCCCGACAAGTTCCGCGTCGACATCACGCCCTACTTCGCCAGCCTGATCGACCCCGACGACCCGGGCGACCCGATCCGCCGCCAGGTCATCCCCACCGCCAGGGAGCTCCGCGCCTTCACCGGCATGATGGAGGACTCCCTGGCCGAGGACCGCCACTCGCCGGTCCCCGGCCTCGTCCACCGCTATCCCGACCGCGTGCTGATGCTGGTCACCACCCAGTGCGCCACCTACTGCCGCTACTGCACCCGGTCGCGCATCGTGGGCGACCCCACCCAGAACTTCAACCGCCGGGAGCATGAGGCCCAGCTCGATTACATCCGCCGTACGCCCCAGATCCGCGACGTGCTGATCTCCGGCGGAGACGGCCTGACGCTGGCGCCGAAGCTGCTCGAGCAGGTGATCCGGGGCCTGCGCGAGATCCCCCACGTCGAGATCATCCGGATCGGCAGCCGCGTGCCCGTCTTCATGCCCCAGCGCATCGACGACGAGCTGTGCGACATGCTGGCGAAGTACCACCCGGTGTGGCTCAACATCCACGTGAACCACCCGAACGAGATCACACCCGAGCTGGCGCGCGCGTGCGACAGGCTCTCCCGGGCCGGCGTGCCCCTGGGCAACCAGTCGGTGCTGCTCGCCGGCGTCAACGACTGCGTGCACACCATGCGCGATCTCGTCCAGAAGCTCGTGGAGATCCGGGTCCGGCCCTACTACGTCTACCAGTGCGACCTGGTGGAGGGCGCCGGGCACTTCCGGACCCCGGTTGGCAAGGGCCTGGAGATCATGGAGGGGCTGCGCGGGCACACTTCCGGGTTCGCGGTCCCGACCTACATGATCGACGCGCCCGGCGGCGGCGGGAAGATCCCCGTGATGCCCAACTACCTGATCAGCTACTCGGACCACAAGGTGGTGCTGCGCAACTATGAGGGCTACATCACCACCTACGAGGAGCCGCTGGACTACACGCCGCACGACCGGTCGAAGTGCTGGTACTGCCAGCACCAGCGACCCGAGCCGGGCCAGAAGGGCGTCACGGCGCTGCTCGACGGCGACGCGATGTGGATCGAGCCGGCGGGGTTCACCGAGATCCATACGCGGGGCGCCACGGAGGGGCACCGGCTGCAGGACCCGTCCAAGTGGGTGCCGCTCGGAGTGGGTCCGATCGAGGGACGGCAGGCGCCGCCGGCACTGGGCGGGGGCGAGGCGCGAGCGCCATCCGGTTCCGGCACGGACGACGAGACCGGCGGGGACTAGTTCCGCCGGCCCCCGAAGATCGCGCGCGCCATCCGCACCTCTTCCTGGTCGGGCGCCTCTGGCAGCTCCTCCAGGTAGCGGTCCAGCCCGCTGACCGCGTCGGTGAACCGCCCGCATCGCCCGTACAGGAGCGCGCGGTCGCGACGCAGCGCCGGGTCCGCGGGGTCCAGGATCACCAGCAGTTCGAGCGTCGAGAGCGCGTGCGCCCACTCCCGGCGGGAGAGGTAGATCCCGCGCAGGTTGCCCAGGATCCGGGCGATGATCTCGCGCCGGCTTGCGGGGCGGAGCATCGACGGCCGGAACGCGATCGGCCGCCCGAGCGCCTCCCGCATCAGCCCCTCGCACTCGCCGGCGGAGAGTGCGCGCCCGCGGCCGTACGGGTCGATCAGGCGACCGTCCGGCCCACCCACGATGAAGTGACCCGGCAGCCCGATCCCGAACAGGGGGAGGCCCAGGCGC
>JAJYEB010000029.1 GCA_021790375.1 Chloroflexota bacterium
CCCGCGGCGACGCGGTAGAGTTAGGCCCCGCCCGCCCGCGCGGTTGGCACCGATGATCGACGAGGGACGTGAGACATGGCACAGGTGACGGAACGGACGCCCGCGGATCGCGTCTCCGGGACCGGGCGGATCGACCACTGGATCGACGGTCGGACGGCGCCCGCTTCCTCCGGCCGGCACGGCCCCGTGTACGACCCGGCCACCGGCCAGGTCGCCCGGGAAGTGGGCTTCGCATCCGCCGAGGAGGTGGACGCGGCCGTCCGTGCCGCGCGCGACGCCTTCCCCGCCTGGCGCGCCACGTCGCTGTCGCGGCGCACCGAGATCCTCTTCCGCATGCGCAACATCATCGAGTCGCATCGCGAGGAGCTCGCGCGAGTCGTGAGCTCCGAGCACGGCAAGGTCGAGTCCGACGCGTTCGGCGAGGTGTCGCGCGGGCTGGAGAACCTGGAGTTCGCCTGTGGCATCCCGAACCTGCTCAAGGGCGGGTTCAGCGAGCAGGTGTCGACGGGCATCGACGTCTACCAGATCCGCCAGCCCCTGGGGGTGGTGGCCGGCATCACGCCGTTCAACTTCCCGGCCATGGTGCCGCTCTGGATGCTCAGCAACGCGATCGCCTGCGGCAACACGGTCGTGCTGAAACCGTCCGAGAAGGACCCCTCCGCGTCCATGCTGATGGCGCGCCTGTTCCAGCAGGCCGGGCTTCCGGACGGCGTGCTGAACGTGGTGAACGGCGACAAGGTGGCGGTCGACCGGATCCTGGAGCACCCGGACATCTCGGCCGTGAGCTTCGTCGGCTCCACGCCCATCGCGCGGTACATCTACGAGCAGGCGACGGCCCGCGGCAAGCGCTGCCAGGCGCTGGCCGGGGCGAAGAACCACATGGTCGTGCTTCCCGACGCCGACATCGACATGGCGGCCGACGCGGCGGTCTCCGCCGGGTACGGGTCGGCCGGGGAACGCTGCATGGCGATCGCGACCGTGGTGGCCGTGGGCGACGTGGCGGACCCGCTCATCGAGGCGATCCGGGCGCGGCTGCCCGGCGTGAAGGTCGGCCCGGGCAGCGACCCCGAGAGCCAGATGGGACCGCTGGTCACGCGGGAGCATCGCGACCGCGTGGCAGGGTACGTGGAGGGTGCCGGGCGGCAGGGCGCGGTCGTGGTGGCGGACGGGCGCGAGCACGAGCTGTACCGGTCGGACGGCTTCTTCCTCGGCGTGTCGCTGATCGACCACGTCACGCCCGCGATGGACTGCTATCGAGACGAGATCTTCGGCCCGGTGCTGACGGTGGTCCGCGTGCCCACCTACGAGGACGCCGTGCGCCTCATCAACGACAACCCGTGGGGGAACGGCACGGCGATCTTCACGCGCGACGGAGGCGCCGCCCGGCAGTTCCAGTTCGACGTCACCGTGGGCATGGTCGGGATCAACGTGCCGATCCCGGTGCCGGTGGGCTACTACTCGTTCGGCGGCTGGAAGTCGTCGCTGTTCGGCGACCTGCACATGTACGGCCCCGAGGGGGTCCAGTTCTACACGCGCGCCAAGGTCGTCACCTCGCGCTGGCCGGACCCGGGCACGTCGAAGGTCGACCTGGGGTTCCCCCGCACGCGGTAGCCCCGGCCGTGGTCGGCCGCGGTCCTACCCTTCCTCCCGGGCATACGGGACGCCGAGCGACGCCGGCGTCCCGATCCGGCGCCTGGCCAGCGTGGTGGATGCACCGGCCAGCACGACGACCGTCATGAGGTAGGGGAGCGACGAGAAGAACTCCGACGGCATCTGCACGCCGTGCGCCTGCAGGGTGAAGCCGAGGCTCGAGAGCGCGCCGAACAGGTACGCGCCGATCAGGAGCACGTCGGGCCGCCAGAACGCGAAGATGACCAGCGCGATCGCGATCCAGCCGGCTCCGGCCGTGAGCCCGTCGGTCCAGATCGGTGCGATCGCCAGCGTGAAGTAGGCGCCGCCGAGTCCGGCGAGCGCGCCGCCCACGACGGTGTGCACGTACCGGTAGCGGGTGACGTTGATCCCCATGGCATCCGCGGACCGGGGCGACTCGCCGACCGCCCGCAGGTAGAGGCCGAACCGCGTCCGGTACAGGTACCAGGCGACGAGCACGACGAGGCCCCACGAGAGGTAGACGAAGGGGTCCTGGTCGAAGAGGATGGGTCCGACGACCGGGAGCTCCCCCAGGCCCAGCAGGTCCACCCGGTTCAGCTGGTGCAGCCCGTGCTGACCGCCGATGCCCCACACCTGCCCGACGTACGACGACAGGCCGACGGCGCCCGCGAAGATCGTGAGCGCCAGCCCGGACACGATCTGGTTGACGCGAACGGTGATCGACAGGAACGCGTGGATGAGGGCCATCAAGCCCCCTGCACCGGCCGCGACGATCATGGCGACGATGAGGACGGCCCAGCCCGGGCCCCCGAGCTGCTGCGACACGAAGAACCCGGTGACGGCGCCCATCAGCATCATGCCCTCGACCCCGAGGTTCAGGACGCCGGAACGCTCCGTGAGCAGCTCGCCCAGCCCCGCCAGGACCAGCGGCGTGCCGTAGGCGATCGCGGACACCACGATTGCGACGATCAGGTCGGTGTTCATCGGCCCGGGTCCGCTTCGGCGTCCGCGGGTGCCACGCGGAGCGGTGAGCCGATCCGGATGCGGTATCGGCCCAGCATCTCCCCGCCGAGCACGCTGAACAGGATGATGCCCTCCATGGTGCCCACGAGACCGGCCGGGAACGACGGGCCCTGCAGCGCGAACCCGGCGTTGGTGAGGGCGCCGATCAGGATCGACACCACGATCACCGCCAGCGGGTTGTACAGCGCCAGGGCCGCGACGACGATCCCCGTGTACCCGTACTGCGCCTGCTGGAGCCCGCGCGGGTCGAGGACGTGCCCGAAGTCGCCGATCTGGCTGGCGCCGCCCAGGCCGGCGATGCCGCCGGAGAGCGCCATGACGGCCAGGATGATGCGCCTGGTCCGCATCCCGGCATACGTCGCGGCCGAGGTCGAATCCCCCATCACGCGCATCTCGAACCCGAAGCGGGTACCGCGAACGAGGACGAACAGGAGCACGGCAACCCCGACGCCGACCAGGAACCCCGTCGGCAGCGTGAACGAGCCGATGACGACGCCCGGCCAGGTCGCCGAGGCGGAGAGGGTCTTGCCGGTGGGGAAGACCAGCGCCGTCGGGGACGTCAGGTCGCGCCAGAACGACTGGCTGTCATAGATCAGGAAGTACATGACCAGCCCGGCCACGTAGTTCAGCATCAGCGAGACGAGGATCTCGTTCGTCTGCAGGTATGCCCGCAGCAGGCCCGGGATCATCGCCCACAGCGCACCGGCCAGGACGCCCGCAACGATCATGACCGGGATGAGCAGCGGCTGCGGCAGGCCCCCCAGGAGCAGTCCGGCCCCGGACGCGCCGATCGCGCCCATGTAGAGCTGCCCCTCGCCGCCGATGTTCCACACCCGCATGCGGAAGGCGACCGCGACGCAGAGGCCCGTGAACAGCAGTGGCGTGGCATAGACGAAGGTCGAGGTCAGGGCGCCGGGCGAGGTGAACGAGGCGGCATAGATCTGGCGGTAGGTGGCGATCGGGTCGTGGCCCGACGCGGCCAGCACGAGGCCCGAGATGATGGCCGCGAGGATCAGCGACACGAACGGCAGCGCCACGCGCTGCCAGCGGGGCGTGTCCAGGCTGCGCTCGATGGAGATCATCAGGCGGCCCCCGCCATCATCATGCCCAGCTGCTCGTAGCTGGCCTGCGCGGCGTCCACGATCCCCACGATCCGGCCCTCGTAGAGCACGGCGATCCGGTCCGACAGCTCCACGATCTCGTCGAGGTCCTCGCTGATCAGCAGGATGCCCACGCCCCGGCGCGCGGTGTCCACCAGCACCCCGTGCACGTACTCGGTGGCGCCCACGTCGAGCCCGCGGGCCGGCGAGGCCGCGACCAGCACCCGCGGCTGCGACGACAGCTCGCGTGCCAGCACGACCTTCTGCACGTTGCCGCCCGACAGCTGGCGCACGAGCGCGTGGGGCCCGCGCGTGCGGATGTCGAACTGCTCCATCAGCGCGAGGGATTGCGTGTCGGCGCGGTCCATCATGAGCAACGGGCCCGCATGAGGAGCGTCCCGGCGATAGGACTTGAGCAGCAGGTTCTCCGTCACCGACAGGCTCGGCGACACGCCGGTTCCCATGCGGTCCTCGGGCACGTAGGCAATGCCGCGGTTGATCGCGGCGCGTGGGTCCCCGCCCCGCAGCTCCGAGCCGTCCACCCGGACCGTCCCCCTCGTGTGCGAGCGGAGACCGGCGATCACCTCCGCGAGCTCGCGCTGTCCGTTGCCGGCCACGCCGGCGATCCCCACGATCTCGCCGGGGCGCACGCTCAGCGACACGTCGCGCAGGACCTGGACGCCGAAGTCGCCGTCGGCGCACACGGACTCGAGCTCGAGGACGCCGCGCTGGTCCGCCGGTGCGGCCCCGGACCCGTTGGCGGCGCGGCGCACCCGGCCCGCCGGCATGTCATGGCCGACCATCAGCCGGGCGAGCTCCCGGGCGTCGACCCCGGCCGCGTCGACCGTCGTCACGGATCGCCCCTTGCGCAGGATCGTGATCCGGTTCGCGATCGCGAGCACCTCGGGCAGCTTGTGGGATATGAAGACCACGCTTCGCCCGGCCGCCACCATCTCGCGGACGCTCGAGAAGAGCTGCTCGGTCTCGGACGGCGTCAGGACCGTGGTCGGCTCGTCCAGGATCAGGATCGTGGCATCCCGGTAGAGCGCCTTGAGGATGTCGATGCGCTGCCGCTCCCCCAGGGAGAGCTGCCAGATCCGGGCCCGGGGGTCGACCTGCATCCGGTACCGGGCCGCGATCTCGGCGATCTCCGCCTCGACCTGGCGGGGCGAGTACCGCAGGCCGCGGTGACGCGACCAGCCCAGCACGACGTTCTCGGCCACGGTCAGGCTGTCGACCAGGCTCAGGTGCTGGTGCACCATGAAGATCCCGGCACGCTGCGCCTCGTGCGGCGAGTGGAGGCGCGCCGGGCTGCCGTTGACCTGGACCTCTCCCTCGTCGGGACGGTAGAGGCCCGTGAGGATGTTGCAGAGGGTGGTCTTGCCGGCCCCGTTCTCGCCCAGCAGCGCGTGGACTTCCCCGCGCCTGGCGTCGAACGAGACGCGGTCGTTGGCGACCACGCCGCCCGCGAAACGCTTGGTCACGCCGGCGGCCGCCACCGCCGGGACGAGCCCGGCGGTGGCGGTTCCGGTGGACGTGGGACCGGCCTCGACGTGACCGCTCAACGTCGCTCCTTCGCGCGGTTGCCCGAACGTCTCCCGTGATCTGCCCGGACGCCTACCCCGCCGGGTTCCCGATCACACCCTGGACGAACCAGTTGATCGAGTACTTGCTGAGGCCGGTCGGCGTGTAGACCGGCAGCGTCGTGCCGGCGGGCACCCCGATGGAGCCGTCCTGCTTCGTGATGGGTCCGGTGAAGGGATCGAACGTGCCGGCCTTGATCTCGGCCTCCTTGGCCAGGATCGCCGCCTGCGTCGCCGCGCTCACCGACTGACCGAACGGGGCCATGATGACGAAGCCGTCGTTCAGGCCGCCGTAGTAGAAGTGCGTCTTCCAGGTGCCGTTCATCGCGGCCGCGATGTCGTTGATGTAGTAGGGACCCCAGTTGTACGTGGTCGCCGTCAGCCAGGCGGCCGGGGCGAAGGACTCCTGGTTGGAGTCGTACCCGGTCCACTTGAGGCCGGCGGCCGCCGCGACCTGCCCGGTCGTCGGGCTGTCCTGGCCGTCACCGAGGACGTCCACGCCGGCGGCGACGAGGCTCTCCGCCGCCTGCCGTTCCTTGGCTGGATCGAACCACGTGTTCGTCCAGACCACGCGCACCGTCGCGTTCGGGTTCATCGAGCGCGCCCCCATCGTGAAGGCGTCGATCTCGCGGATGACCTCGGGGATCGGGTAGGGAGCCACGAAGCCGATCTTGCCGTTCTTGGTGGCGGCGCCGGCGGCCATGCCCGAGAGGTAGTCACCGTTCTCGCCCGCGCCGTAGTACTCGGCGAGGTTCGGAAGCTGCTCGGTGCCCGTCGCCTGCTCGAACAGGACGTTCGGGTGCGCCTTGGCCGCGGCCACCAGCGTGTCCTGGTAGCCGAAGGACGTCGCGAAGATGATGTTCGCGCCCTGGTTGATCAGCTGGGTGACCACCTGCGCGGCCTGCGGTCCCTCGGGCACGTTCTCCTTGTACATGGTCTGCACGCGCCCGCCGAAGGCGGCCTGCACGGCCAGGCGCCCGACCTCGTGGGCGTGCGTCCAGCCGGCGTCGCTCGGGGCGCCGACGTAGATGAACGCCGCCTTGTAGGGATTGCTCGTCGTCCACTTGCTCAGGGCATCCGCCGTGAGAACGGGCGACGGCATCGCCCCCGTCGCCGCCGACGCCGCCGGAGCCGTGGACGCCGCCGCGGCCGAAGCCGCCGGCGCCGCGGCGGATGCCGGCGCCGCCACCGACGCTGCCGGCGCTGCCGACGCCGGCGCTGCCGACGCCGGCGCTGCCGGCGCAGTCGTGGCAGCCGAGCCACAGCCCGCGGCAAGCGCTGCAACCAACCCAATCGCGACCACCGAGCGTGTCGCACGCATAGTCCCGCTCAACACTCCGCCTCCTGGTACGTGAACACCGTGGCCTCCGCGGTGACTGCAGCCACCCCGGCTCTTCGAGTGTGTGTCGCGCATCCGGCCGCGCTCCTCCTCGGCGTCGGGGCCGGTCCTCCTCGCCTGCTCCCGGGCAACCCGGTCGGTCAGCGGCTGTGCCACCTCCTCTCGATCATGACGCGGCCGACGGGTCGGTGTCGAGAGTGGTCCGGCGCGCAGCGTCGGAGCCATGCTGACATCTCACGGCCCGCGCCGTGCAGTCAGTCCGCAGCGTCTTCGCTGACCGCGTGGCCCGCCCCTGCCGTCGCGCGCCGGGCAGCACGCCACGAGCACGCGACCGCGGCAGTGCCGAGAGGGAGGTGCGCGATCCGGGACCGGTCCGAACCGTCTCCACGAGCGATCGCTCCATCGGGCAGACGCTAGTCATCCGACATCCTGCGGATCCTTCTTATGGCACCTGCCGCCGACCCTCCCCAAGTGCCATCCGGCACGTTGTTCCCCGGGGTCCCCGGACGCGCGCCTGCCGTCCAGTCGGGACCTGCCATCCAGCTGGGATCTGCCGTCCAGTCGGGACCTGCCGTCCAAGGACGGGGCCCGTCGTGCCCCTTCGGCCGAGGGACCCCGCGGCGGCCTGGACCACGGCCGGGTCGCCGGCCCGGAGGCGTGAGCCCGGTGCAGTGGAGACACGTCACCGTCACCGACCTTGGTGTCGTGGTGTCAGACGCCAGTCATCTGACATCCAGCGGCTCCTGTGGCACTATACCCCTCGCGTCGCGCGGTTCCCGGGTCCTTCCGGGTAGGCCGTGGGCGAATGCGTGCGACGCCGCGAACGGGCGCGGGCCGCGGTGAACGCGTCGGGCACGCCCACGGTCGGCAGCGATGTCCGCGCGACCGGGCGGAACCGCGGGGCGGTCTCGATCGCGACCGGGACAGGGGCGTCGAAGCCCGGGCCGGGACGAGGTTCGGGCAAGGGGCCGAATGGCACTTGGGGTGGCGTGCCGGTTGTGACTACAAGAACAGGATGTCAGACGACGAGCGTCTGGCGCCGGGACAGTACGCGGGACAGGTGCACCGGGAGGCACGCGGATGGTTCGCCGTAGCCCGACACTCGCTCGCCAGGCGGCCCTGGAGGTCGTCGATGGCATTCGTTCGGGCTCGCTCGCGGGTGACGATGGGCTGCTGCCGTCCGAGGCCGCGCTCAGCGTGCGCCTGGGTGTCAGCCGGGCGACCCTGCGCGAGGCCCTTTCGCAGCTCGAACAGGGCGGGCTGATCGTCCGGCGCCACGGGATCGGCACCTTCGTCAGCCCCGGCGAGCCCCTCCTGGAATCCGGCCTGGAGGAGCTCGAGAGCATCGAGACGCTCGCGAAGCGGATCGGGGTCGAGATCCACATGGGCGACTGCGACATCCAGGAGCGAACGGCATCGGCCGCGGAGGCGGAGCTGCTGAAGGTCCCCGAGGGGACCGCGGTCTTCGCGGTCCGGCGCGTCATGCTCTCGGAAGATCGCCCGGTCGCGTTCCTCGTCGACATCGTTCCGGCCGACGTGGTGGATCCGGACGAGCTCCGGCATTCGTTCCACGGTTCGGTGCTGGACCTGCTGCTGAACCGGGGCGGCCCGGCGCTCACGCAGTCCCACACCGAGATCACCGCGGAGGCGGCGGACGACGAGCTCGCCCGCTCGCTGCGCCTCCGCGAGGGGGACCCCCTGCTCAGGCTCCGCGCGCAGCTCTACACCACCGACGGGCGCATCGTGGACTACTCGCTCAGTCACTTCGTCCCCGGTCACTTCCGGTTCCACGTCGTGCGCCGCGTGGGCCAGCGCTCGCCGCTCGCGGCGGAGTTCCGGGCGGCATCGGGCGAGCGCCAGGTATCGGGCGAGCCCCAGGTATCGGGCGAGCGCCCGGCATCGGGCGAGCCCCAGGCATCGGGCGAGCGCCAGGGGGTGCTGGCGCCGTGAGCCCGTAGGCGGGAGCGCCCACGGCTTCGGTCGATCTCCGCGACCCCCATCGCAGCAACCCAGTCGGCATCCCACAGGAGGACGGTGACCAATGCGCAGCTTCGCAGGCCGCGACATCCTTTCGCTCAAGGACTTCAGTCGCGACGAGTTCTTTCGCGTGTTCCAGGTCGCCAACGACCTGCGCCCCTTCGCGCGGGATCGGCGGAACACTGACCTGCTGAAGAACAAGACGATGCTGACCGCGTTCTACCAGCCGAGCACCCGCACGCGGCTGTCGCACGAGGCCGCCATGCTTCGGCTCGGCGGGAGCGTGCTGGGCTTCTCCGACGCGAAGATGACCCGGGCCGGCGACTTCTACCAGGAGTCGATCAAGGACACCTTCCACATGCTGGAGTACTACGCGGACGTCATCGCGATCCGCCACTTCCAGCAGGGCGCGCCGGCGGAGGCCGCGAAGTGGGCGTCCGTGCCGGTCATCAACTGCGGCGACGGCTGGGGCGAGCATCCCACCCAGGTCCTCACCGACCTCTACACGATCCTCCTCGAGAAGGGCACGCTCGACGGCCTGACCTACCTGCTGGTCGGCGACATGCGCATGCGCACGATGCACTCGATCCTCTACGCGCTGTCGCAGTTCGACGCGAGGGCGATCGTGGTGGGCCCGCCCGACATGAGCCTGCTGCCCGAGTTCAAGGCCGAGATCGACCTGCTGAACGTGGACTACGTCGAGGCCGGCGATGTGCGGGACGTGATCCAGGACGCCGACATCATCTACATGGAGCCGGTCGTCCAGGCCGACTACACCGCCTCGCGCCAGGAGCGGGGCGACAAGGTGGGGCTCACGCCGCCGGAATACTGCGTCACCCGCGAGCTCCTGCGCGAGAAGGCCAAGCGCAGCTCGATCATCCTGCACTCCCTGCCGCGCATGGACGAGCTCCTGCCCGACGTCGACCAGACCCGCCACCAGCGCTACTGGGCGGAGGCCTTCAACGGCGTCGCGCTCAAGATGGGGCTCCTGGCGCTCATCCTCGGCGCGGCCGAGTAGCCGCGACCGAGCGAGGAGACGTCGGATGCAGACGAACCTGCGAGGCCGCGACCTGATCGGCAGCCAGGACTGGTCGAAGGAGGAGCTCCAGACCGCGCTCGAGGTTGCCGCGCAGCTGAAGCGTGACCAGGCCCTCGGGATCCGGACCCCGTACCTGCGGGAGCGGGTCCTCGCCATGCTGTTCTTCTTCTCCAGCACCCGCACCCGTGCCTCGTTCGAGGCGGGGATGGCGCAGCTGGGCGGGCATGCCCAGTTCATCGAAAGCCGCACCACCCAGATCGCCCACGGCGACACGCCCAAGGAGATCGGCGAGATCCTTGGCCGCTACAACGACGGGATCGCGATCCGGAACGTGGACTGGGGCGTGGGCAACAGGTACATCAACGACGTGGCCGCCGCGAGCCGCGTGCCCGTCCTCAACATGCAGTGCGAGCTGTTCCACCCGTTCCAGGTGCTCGCCGACCTCTTCACGATCCACGAGAAGTTCGGGGATCCGCGGGGGAAGACCATCACGGTCAGCTGGGCGTACGCGTCCAGCTACCAGAAGCCGATGAGCGTCCCGATCGACCTGACCCTGCTCGCCACCCGGTTCGGGATGAACGTCCGGCTGGTCCACCCGCCGGAATTCAGGCTGGTGCCCGAGCTGGTCGATCAGGCCGCCGAGAACGCCCGGCGGTCCGGCGGCAGCCTCGAGCTGATGGATGACTTCGACGCGGGGATCCGCGGTTCCGAGATCGTCTACGCCAAGAGCTGGGGCCCCCTGCTCGTCGCGAAGGACGACGCGGACGGCGCGGCGATCTCCGCCCGCTACACCGACTGGATCACCGACGGGCGGCGCATGGCGACGGCGTCGCCGGATGCGATCTTCATGCACCCGCTCCCGGCCGACCGGAACGTGGAGGTGACCGACGAGGTGGTCGACGGCCCGCACTCGGTGGTCTACGACGAGGCCGAGAACCGGCTTCACGTCCAGAAGGCGGTGATGGCGCTCACGATGCGATGAATCCAGCCGCCGGCCGCATGCCGGGGGGATCACGGGCCGGGACCAGTTGCCGAGGAATGCCATGAGCAAGGTCGCGGTTGTCGCCGTCGGCGGCAACTCGCTCATCAAGGACAAGGACCACCAGACGATCCCCGATCAGTACGCGGCGGCCGTGGAGTCGAGCCGGCACATCGTGGCCATGATCGAGCAGGGCTGGGACGTGCTGCTGACGCACGGGAATGGCCCCCAGGTGGGGTACATCCTGCGCCGCTCCGAGCTGTCGCGCGGCGAGCTGCACCCGGTTCCGCTCGACTACTGCGGCGCCGACACGCAGGGCGCGATCGGGTACATGTTCCAGCAGGCGCTGCGCAACGAGTTCCGGCGGCGCGGGATCGAGAAGCAGACGGCCACCGTCATCACCCAGACGCTGGTCGACCGGAGCGATCCCGCCTTCCAGAACCCCACCAAGCCGATCGGCTCGTTCATGGACGAGGCGACCGCCCGGGCCCACGCGGGCGCCGAGGGCTGGAACGTCGTGGAGGACGCCGGGCGAGGCTGGCGCCGCGTGGTGCCGTCCCCCATGCCGGTGAAGATCGTCGAGTTTCCCGCCGTCGTCACCCTCATCGCGGCCGGGTTCACGGTGATCGCCTCGGGGGGCGGCGGCATCCCGGTGGTCGCCGAGGACGGCCAGC
>JAJYEB010000030.1 GCA_021790375.1 Chloroflexota bacterium
TGCCGCACCATCCGCGTCCGTGGCGGCCACCGCCGACGTGGGCGGAATCGAACGCGACCTGGTCTTCGAGGGGGTCATCCTGTTCAGCGATCCGGCCAAGGCCGGCGTCGGGAAGACGATCTCGCAGCTGGCCGGCCAGCACGTGGCGCTCAAGATCGTGACCGGCGACAACGAGCTGGTGGCCAGGCACGTGGCGGGCGAGGTGGGACTCGTCATCGAGGGCGTGCTGACCGGAGAGGAGATGCGGACCCTGAGCCACCCGGCGCTGGTGGCCCGCGCGGCCCGCACCACGCTCTTCGCCCGGGTGGACCCGGACCAGAAGCTCCGCGTGATCCGCGCGCTGCGCGAGTCGGGCGCGGTGGTGGGCTACCTCGGGGACGGCATCAACGACGCACCGGCCCTGCACGTGGCCGACGTGGGGATCAGCGTGGACAACGCCACCGACGTCGCTCGCTCGGCTGCCGACATCATCCTGCTCGAGCCGAGCCTGGAGGCCATCAGCCAGGGCGTGACCGAGGGACGGCGCACGTTCGCCAACACGCTCAAGTACATCCGGATGGGCACGAGCTCGAACTTCGGGAACATGCTCAGCATGGCGGGCGCGGCGCTGCTGCTGCCGTTCCTGCCCATGACCCCGGCGCAGATCCTGCTCAACAACCTGATCTACGACGCGTCCCAGACCGCGATCCCGACCGACACGATCGATCCCGATGTGGCGGCCGAGCCGGCCAGCTGGGACATCCGGGGTGTGGAGCGCTTCATGGTGCTCTTCGGGCCCATCTCGTCGATCTTCGACTACCTGACGTTCGGCCTGCTGCTGCTGGTGCTGGGGGTCAACGAGACGGCGTTCCACACCGGCTGGTTCATCGAATCGCTGTTCACGCAGATCCTGGTCGTGCTGGTCATCCGGACACGACGGAGCCCGTTCTGGCTGAGCCGGCCGAGCCGGGAGCTGGCGGCGGCGATCGTCGCCGCGCTCGCCGTGGCCGTCGCGCTCCCCCTGAGCCCCCTGGGGCCCGTCCTGGGCTTTGCCGCGCTCCCGCCGGCGTTCTGGCTGCTGCTCGCGGTGATCGTGGTCGCGTACCTGGCCCTCGTCGAGACCGCCAAGCGATGGTTCGAGGCGCGCCGCCGGCGTGAGCAGACGGCGCGCCCCGGGTCGCCCGGGATCAGCCGACCGGTTCGATCGTCCCCGTGACGGTCAGGTCGGTCGCGTCGCTGGGGCTGACCACGTTCGCGCGGTACCGGAGCCCGGCGTAGCCGCCGGAGCCGATAGAGGTCCAGGCGATGGTGAGGTTGCCGTGCGCATCGAGCGCCCCTCGCCAGACGCCCAGCCACCGCCCGCCGGCGTTGGTGATCTCCGAGGTCCCCCACCAGTCGGCGCTGCCGTCCGGCCGGGTGTCGGAGTTGAAGTTGCGCGTTGAGGCACCGCTGACGCGGTCGTCCGTCGCGTACTCGTAGCAGCTGACGTACGCGTTGCGCGTCTGCTGGACGCCGCCCACCGTCGTCGTCGAGCCGTGGGTCCCGAGCTGGGTGTCGCTGCACTGCGCGGTCCCGGAGACGGCCAGCGACGAGGCGACCGGCGCTCCGGGCTGGACGGCGGGCAAGGGCTCGATGACCCCGATCACGTCCCAGGTGCTCCCGGTGTCCGAGCTGGTCGACGTGGAGCGGAACTGGAGCCCGGCGTAGGCCCCCGTGCCCGTCAACACGCCGGCCCCGCGGTGCGTCGTGTAGCCCGGGTCGATGATCCCGGTGAAGAAGCCGGTCCACGCGCCGCCGTCGGCGGCGATGACCTCCGTCCCCCAGTACTCGGCGCTCTGGTCCGCGTTGATGTCGATGCTGATGTGGGCCGTGGCGGTGCCCTGAATTCGAGCGTCGGCGGTGTCGGCGAGCCGGCATTCCATGACGAGGCCGCGGACCTGGTCGATCGCCCCGACCTGGGTCTCGGTTGGCACGTCGATCTCGCCGCAGGTCTGGGTCGTCCTGACGGCGACCGGCGACGGCGTGGGCGAGGGAGCCGGCCTCGGGCTGGCGCTCGCCGCGGGCCCGACCACACCGCCGGGGGCCGGCTCGTTGCCGGCGCGCCCGAGCATGACCACGCCGGACATGATGGCCGCGGCAACGACGACCACGGCGACGATCGCCACGGCCAGCGAGCGGCCGGCGTGGCCGGCCCGCCCCGGCGTGACGGGTGTGAGATGCATGCTGTCCATTGCGCGCCTCCACAGGGCGGCGGTGGAGAATCGTCGACGAGGATGGGTGCGGGCGTGGTCGATCGCCGCCGCGATCGCTCGATCCGGGGCGGTCACCGGGCCGTCCTCGAGCCATCGAGTCAGCTGCGCGTCGAAATCGTTCTCGCGGTTCACGCCGTGCGCCTCCAGGCGACGGCCCCCCTGCCGTCCGCCTCGAACGCGGCGCGGAGGTTCCGCACCGCGTAGTGCAGCCGGGATCCGGCCGTGCCGGCCGGGATGCCGAGCGTCTCGGCGATCTCCGGCACCGGCAGGCCGACGAAGTAGTGGAGGACGAGGACCGCCCGGTGCTCGGGCGTCAACCGCCGGAAGCCCTGCTCGAGCTCGTCGCGCTCGACGATGCCGGACGCGTGGTCGCCGCCGACGGGCCCATCGGCGGGTGTGATCGGCCGGACTCGCGCCGTCCAGCGTCGGGCGCGCCGGGCCTCCCGGTAGCTCGCCCGGACGACGAGCCGGTACGTCCACGCGTCGAACCGCTCGGCGTCGCGGAGCCCGGGGAGATCCTCCCAGACGTCCATCAGCGCCTGCTGCAGGGCATCCTCGGCACGATCGGCATCCCGGAGGATCCGGAAGGCAACGGCGTAGAGGCGGTCCGCGGCGAGATGGACCATGGCGGCGAACGCGTCCTGGTCCCCCCGCTGCGCCTGCTCGACGAGCTCGCGCTGCACCGTGCCGCTCCCCCCGAGCGCATCGGCTGTGGTGCGCTCACCCGTAATGGGGCACGCAATCGCACAGACCATTCAAACGCCGCCGATCGCGCCGCAACAGGGCCGTTGGTCGCGCCGGTTCGCATGCGGCTCCGGTGCGTGCAGGCACCACGGCCGTCACACGGAGGCTCCGTTCCACGTTTACCGGTGTGCGCGAGGGACCGATCGTTCCCCGCCGCTCAGGCGGCGTGTGACAGGCAGGACGGCCCCTCGCCATCCCCCCGGCTCGTCAGGCAGCCGGCCACGCGGCACGCCGGCCCGTGCCATGGGCAGGGCAGTCCGTCAGGACGCGGACGCCTGCTCCGCTTCGGTGGCCGGTTCCACGATCTCGCCGGGCCTACCCGATCCGAGCACCGAGTAGTGCTGGACGTCGACCTCCAGCAGGCGGTCCTCGAAGCCGCGGAAGAGCACCGCGTCCCACAGCAGGTTCCGGCCGCCGACTGCGGCATAGACCGCATCCAGGTCCCGCCAGGTCGATGCGACCAGCAGACGCGTGGCGTCCTCGTGCTCCTGCGTCGCCCAGGTCACGTGGACCAGCCCGGCGGGCCTGGCGTCCACGAGTTCCCGGACCCGGCGGAACAGCGCGGGGGCGTCGCCGGGGCGCACGCGCGCCTGGAGCGTGCGAAGGATCATGCGCGGACCTCGGCGTCCGGGAGGGCGGCGGAATCGAGCATCGCGCGCGCATTCTCGCGCCGGGGATGTTGCAGACGCACAACAGCGGGCCGGAGCGCTGGCGCCGCGTCAGGCGCGGGCAGGGACCGTGCAGGAGTTGCCGCTCGCGAGGAGCCGCAGCCGCCAGGCAAGCGTTCCCCCGAGCAGCGCGAGGGACGCGGCGCCGATGACGGGCTGCAGCGGCGCGAACACCGAGAGCGCCCCGCTGGCGCCCAGCAGCAGCAGCGCGATCTTGTTGCAGAGCGGGCATCCGATCGCCAGGAACGCGGCCATGCCGCCGAGGGTCGCGGCCGTGGAGCCGGCGTTCCCCGCGATTGCGGCGCCCGAGGATCCCGCGCCCAACCGGACCGCGGCGCCCGGCCCCATCGGGACCGCAGCCGTCGCGGCCGCGGGAATCCGCGTCAGCCGCCCGTACGTCGCCGCGATGAGCCCCATCATCGGGGCCGACACGAGCCAGACGGCGATGGCGAACGGCTCCGGCGGGATGCTCCGCCCGAACACGGGGTTCGGGATGATCGCCGCGACCAGCCCGAAGCCCAGCAGGGAGACCACGCTCCAGGCCAGTGCCCGGGCGATGAACCGCCGGTCCGACACCGCGGCCAGCGCCCTCGCGGACTCGCGGACGTACGAGGCCACCGAGCACGCCACCGCCGCAGGCGGGCAGGTCGAGTTCATCGCGAACGCCGGGCGCGCGATGGCGTCCCGCGCCGGCCTTGCCGTCGGTTCATCCGGGCGTCTCCGCTAGAAGGTCATGATCTCGTAGCCGTCGAGCATCCGGCGTTCGATCTCCTGTCCCGCGGGAACCAGCTCGGTGCCGGCCTCCTCGAGCCGCCGGGTCACCCCAAGCTGATCCGCCACGGCACGGCATGCCAGGGGGGCGCCCTTGCGCCGGACCGTCGCAAGCGATTCGTGCAGGTCCGCCGGCGGGTCCGCGAGCAGCCGCTCGCTGGGGCCGAAGAACAGGACGCGCACGTCGGCCAGGATGCCGCGCTCGACCATGCGCGACGCCATCCGCAGCCCGATCGACGCCTTGACGTCGTCGGACACGATCACCACCAGCAGCTTGTCTGTCATCGGGACGCTCCGGCGGTCAGGCGGCGGCGACGGCGGCCGGCGTCTCGTGCAGGATCGCGAGCAGGTCGGTCGAGTCGATGATGAGGTGGTCGTCCCCCTCCAGGCGGATCTCGGTGCCGGTGTACTTGGGGAACAGCACGCGGTCCCCGACGCTTACCTTGATCGTCTCGGTGTCGTCACCCACGGCGACGACCTCTCCGCGCTGCGGCTTCTCCTTGGCGGTGTCGGGGAGCAGGATCCCGGACTTCGTCACGCTCTCCTCGGCGAGAACGCGGACGAGCACGCGGCTGCCGAGCGGCTGGACCTGGGTGGACATGACGGGTGACTCCTTCTGCTGTGCGAACAGATGGCTGGCGACGATGTGCGACGGGGGCCGCGCGGGGAGACCCGCGGGCGGCCGAACGCTCAGTTGACGGGCGAGCCGGCGCGGAGGCCGAGCAGCGTGTCGATGCGACCCTGGTCGAAGCCGACGATGGGACGGCCGTCGATCTCGATGACGGGGACTCCCATCTGGCCGGTTCGCCGGACCAGGTCGCGCGCGGCGGAGGCATCCCGGCTCACGTCGATCTCGCGGAACGGCACGCCCCGGGTGCGCAGGTAGCTCTTGGCCCGGCTGCACCACGGGCACGTGGGCGTGGTGAAGACCAGCACCCGGTGAGGGCGCGCTGTCGCTCCGGTCATGCCTCGACCTCCAGGCTGGCGACCACGCGCTGCAGCCGCTCGCGCGCATCGGCGGCGACCGCGGCCACGGCCGCGTTGTCCACGATCCCCAGCGCGGCGTCCGGGTCCAGGGCCTCGACGATGGTCTCGCCCCCAGCCTCGCGCAGCACGACGTTGCACGGCAGGAGGGCACCGATCGACGGGTCTGCCTCGATCGCCCGGTGCGCCAGCGGCGGGTTGCAGGCCCCGAGGATGAGGTAGGGGGCCTGCTCGATGCCGAGCTTCGCCCGCATCGTGGCCGCCACGTCGATCTCGGTCAGCACGCCGAACCCCTCGGCCTTCAGGGCCGCTTCGACGCGGGGCCTGGCGTCGGCGATGGGCATCCGGAGGCGCGTGCCGAACGTGTAGCGCGTGCCCGTGGTCATGGGTCTCAACTCCGTGCGCTGGTTACCAGTGATTCCGGCCGGGCGGGCCCGGCAGCCGGTCGCTCGCCAGCCGGTCGCCGGCCAGGCTCCCGCATGGCACGACGGCCGACCAGCCGGTCGATGATCCGGCAGGCGTCCACGATCTCGGGCTCGCTCAACCGGTACAGGACGGTGGTGCCCTCGCGGCGGGTCTCGACGATCCCCGCGTGGCGCATGACGCCCAGGTGCTGGCTCGCGTTGGCGAGCGTGACCCCGAGGACCGACGCCAGATCGCCCACCGATCGCTCGCCGACGGCGAGTGCGTCGATCAGCGTCAGCCGCTTCGGGTCCGTCAGGACCTTGCAGACCTCCGCGTGGAGCCGGTAGCGCTCCGCGTCCCGTTCGTCCAATGGTTCTCCGTCCGGCCTGTGCCCCGCGCCGCCCGGCCGGCGGTGTGCGAGGTGCCACGTATGCTAGCCAATATTGCGTGATTGCGCAAGTAGATGAGGACCATCCCGGCGGTCCGGGGCTGCCCCGTATCCGCTCGAGCAGCCAGCGCCCGAGTGAGCCGCCGAGAAGGGCCGCGCCGGCCAGGGCTCCCGCGCGCAGCGGGAAGCGCCGCCGCCCGGGATCGGGCAGGCAGGCTGGCGGGACGTGCCCCCGCCCAGGCTCCCCGTGCCGGGAGGGCCTGGTCGAGGGGCTCCACGAGGGCCGCCCCGAGGCAGAGGACGCCCACGCCCCCGAGGAGGCGCGAGGCGGGTCCGAAGGCATGTCGCCCGCGGAACCCGGCCAGGGCCCCGAAGGCCAGGCCCACCGCCACCACGGCGACGCCGAGGGCGGTCTTGTCGGCGCTCCCGAAGAGCGTCGTCATGAGGTCCTTGGCGCCCGGCGGCTGGAGGGCGATGTCGAGGCTGCCGATGCCCACCACGGGCGAGGTGGCGCCGGGCACGAGGCCGCCCACGAGCTCGCCGGTTCCCGTCCCCACCGCGGCGGCCACCAGCCCCGCCAGGACGGCGCGGGCGACCGAGGGCGGGCGGCTGCATGGTCACGGATCTCGCTCGGCGGGAGTGGGAGCGCAGGTCCGCGAGCCCGGGAACGCGGTCCCGGAGCCGCCCGCGAAACCGCCGGCGCCGGGTCCGAGATCAGATCCTGCGAAGCGCGTCCCGATCGACGTCCGCGAGAGAGGCGTACCCGGAGAGCGCCAGTGTCAGGTCGAGCTCCGCGAGGAACGAGCGCAGCACGTGGTCGACGCCGCGCTGGCCGCCCACGGCGAGCCCCCATGCGTAGGGTCGCCCGAGCAGCACCGCCCGTGCGCCGAGCGCCACGGCCTTGAACGCGTCGGCGCCCGTCCGGATCCCGCTGTCGAACAGGACCGGGACGACACCGCCGACGGCATCGACCACGTCCGGCAGGGCGTCGAGCGCCGCGATGGCGCCGTCGACCTGGCGTCCGCCGTGGTTCGAGACCACGATCGCATCCGCACCGTGGTCGATCGCGCGACGGGCGTCATCGGGCCCGAGGATGCCCTTCAGCACGAGCGGAAGGCGGGTGGACTCGCGCAGGAAGGCCAGGTCGGTCCACGTCACGGACGGGTCCGAGAAGATGGCGAGGAACCGCGCTACCGCCGGGCGGACGTCCTGTTCGGGTGGAATCGGCAGCTCCGCTCGGAAGACCGGGTCGGACAGGTAGCTCGCCAGCCCCGCGGCCCGCAGGAACGGCAGGTACCCGTTGGCGAGGTCGCGCGGTCGCCATGCGAGCATCCGCGTGTCGAGCGTCACGACGATCGCGCCGTATCCGGCCGCCTCGGCCCGCGCGACGAAGCTCCGGGCGACGTCACGGTCGCGCGGCCAGTACAGCTGGTACCAGCGCCGGCCGGCACCGTTCGCGGCTGCCACCTCCTCGATCGTGAACGAGGACACGCCGCTGAGGATGAGGGGCACGCCGGTGGCCGCCGCCGCTCGCGCGACCGCCAGCTCCCCGTCGGCGTGGAGGATGCCCTGGACGCCGATCGGCGCCAGCAGCATGGGCGCCGCGAGGCGCGCCCCGAGCATGTCGACCGACAGGTCCCGATGCTCCACGTCGACGAGCATGCGCGGGACGATCCGCCAGCGACGGAAGGCCTCCCGGTTCGCCCGCATCGTGTCCTCGGAGCCGGCGCCTCCCGCCACATATCCGAACGCTTCCGCGTCGAGACTCTCCCGAGCCCGTACCTCCATGGCGTCGGGCGTGATCGGGAGATCCGGCCGGACTCCACCGGCGCCGGCCATGTAGATGCCGTTCTGGTACTCGGCGAGCGGCGTGACGACGGGCGCCACGTGGTCGGTCATGGTTCCCCCCGGAGGCAGGTCGGCGGATTGTATCGCCGTCGCCGCCGCCGGACACGCCGGGCGCGGTACGAGCAAGGACGCTGTGTCTGTCCGGGCGGTCCAAACGAGGGTAGGTATGACAACGCCATTGTCAAGTATCATGCCTGTCTGATTGTCATAGCGTGCCCGTCGTCGCTCGCTGAGAGTCGGCTCGACCGATGAGCGGCCCCCGGTCTGCCCTCCGCCGGATGGCCTGCCCTCCCCCGGATGGGCTTGCCCTCCGCCGGGGCGTGCGGGCTTCAGGACACCTTCAGCGTCGTGGTGCAGTGTGTGGGCACCGTCGGGGCGCGGGTGCGCAGGAACCCCCGCCCCGACGCGCGACTCGCCGCCTGCTCCCGGCTCGCCGCCTGTCCCCAGCGAGCAGACCACGCATCTCCCCACGTCGCTCCGCGACCGCTCGCCCCCCCACGTCGGTCGCGGAGCCTCGTCTTGCCCGGGCAGAGCGCCGCACGCCGCTGCGGGTCGGGGAGGCCGCGCATCGTCCTGGTCCCACGGGTCCCACGTCCATCCCGTACGGTTGGGGGGATGGACGGGTCACGCCGGCCGTCGACACTGCACGTCGGCAGCTGGAGGGACCGATGCAGATCCGATTCGCCGGCTACGCGGGGGACTGCCGGGTCTCGGCCACACTCGAACTGACCATGGATCGGCTGACCGACGCGCTGAACGCGGCGGACACGATCCTGCTCCGCGACGCCGTGCTCGAGAGCCTCGACGACGGACGCCGGGTCGCGCTGGATCGGGTGGAGCTGGCGCGGGACGCCCTGTACGCCGTGGAGGCCACCGGGCCGTCCGGTGACCGGCGGCGCCGCGTCCGCACGGTGCGGCACCGGATGCACGTGCAGCTCGGGCCGTACGGCGTGCTGGGCGAGCTCCACGTGCGGCCCGGAATGGCGCCGCTCCGCAGTCTCGTCCGCCGCGGACCGATGGTGCCGCTCACGAACGCGACGATCGCCTACATCAGCGGCGGGCAGCTCCAGATGCACGATGCCGGCACGCTGCTGGTCAACAGCGCCCTGGCCGACTGGATCGTGGCGCCGGAGCGGGAGGCAGCCTGCTTCCCGGGAGTCCGGACGATCCCCATCCCCGCCTGATTCGTCAGGCCCCCAGGTCGGCGAGCACCGTCCCGGCGAACCGGCGGTCCAGTTCGGCCAGCAGCTCCGTGTCGTAGGCGACCCTGGTGCGCAGCTCCATGGGCTGCGTGCGGCCATCGCCGAGCGGCACGTCGAGGATGACGGGCGTCTGGCCCGGCCGGGCCCGGAGGATCTCGCGAACCCCGGCGAACGCCTCCGCGAGCCCCTCGCCGGACAGGGATCCGAAGCGCAGGTGCAGCGCCTCGCCCGGCGGCGCCTCGACCGCGCGGGTCGGGGCGGCGGCCTGTCGTGCCCTCGCGCGTTCGGCCTCCGCGGGGAGCGGCGGCTCGTCATCGGAGAACGGCGACGGCTCCGGGAGCTCGGCGGCCGCCGGACGGGCGACGGGGCGCTCCATGCCGCGGACCGCGGGCGCCCCGCCGGCGCCCACCGGCACGTCGATGACGCGCTCACCCAGGAGGCCACCGCCCCGGAGCGGCGACACATGCGGGATCGTGCGACGCACCATGCCGGCGTGTTCCCGGCCGTTCCCGTTGCCGCCGGGGCGCGCGCCGTTCGACCCACTCCCGGCGGCAGCACCGGCCGGGCCCGGCACGCCCGGAGCCGCCCCGCCGGGAGGCGCGGGAGGTCCCCAGCGCCCCGTGTCGCGGCCCCCGCGACGTCCCCGGTCGAGCGACTGCACCTGCCGGGCGAACGCCTCCTCGCCCTGCGCCAGGGCGTCCTCCCAGGTCCAGGCCGAATCGGCCAGGATCACCGACCCGTCGCCCTTGTGGTCGACCCGGCCGGCCACCAGCAGGATCGCGTCCTCCTGCCAGGTCGACGCGGTGGCCTCGAAGGTCCGGGGGAACACGATCGCCTCGACCGTCCCCTGCAGATCCTCCAGCGTCGCCACGCCCATGGTGGCCTTCGTCTTGGTGATCACCCGCCGGATGCCGGTGACCACGCCGCCCACCACCACCCGCTGCTGGTCCATCTCCTCGCCGAGGTCGCCGCTGTAGGCCGTGACGTAGCGGTCCAGCTGCTGCGCCAGCGCCGCCAGCGGGTGGTCGGAGAGGTAGAGCCCGATCAGCTCCTTCTCCCAGCGCAGTCGCTCGCGCGGTGGCGCCTCGGTCGCCGCCGGGAGGGGCCGCTCGAGCGCCTCGGGCTCGGCCTCTCCGCCGAACAGCGCGGTCTGTCCGCTGGACCGGTCGCGCTGCTCGGCCTGGGCGGCCGCCATGGCGTCGTCGAGGGCGACCAGCAGCTGGGCGGGGTGCCCGAAGCGGCCCAGCGCCCCGACCTTGATCAGCGACTCGAGCACGCGCTTGTTGACCAGCCGCAGGTCGATCCGGCGGCACAGGTCCGCCAGCGAGCGGAACTCCCCGTCCGCCTCGCGCGCGGCGATGATCGACTCGATGGCGCCCTGGCCCACGTTCTTGACCGCGAGCAGCCCGAAGCGGATCGCCTCGCCCTCGACCGTGAAGTCGAGGTGGCTCCGGTGCACGTCGGGCGGTCGCACCTCGATGCCCAGGCGGCGACACTCGGCGACCGCCGCGGCGACCTTCTCGGTGTTGTCGCGGAACGCCGTGAGCACGCTGGCCATGTACTCGACGGTGTAGTTCGCCTTCAGGTACGCCGTCTGGTACGCCACCAGGCCGTAGGTGGTGGCGTGCGCCTTGTTGAAGCCGTAGCGGGCGAACGGCTGGAAGGCAGCGAAGACCGCGTCGATGATCTCCGGCTTGACGCCGCGCTCCGCGGCCTGCGGGACGAACTTCGCCATCATCTGCTGGAGGACCTTGTCCTTCTTCTTGCGGATGGCGTAGCCGAGCGTGTCCGCCTCGGGACCGCTGAACCCGGCGAGCGCCCGGGCGGCGGCCATGATGTCCTCCTGGTAGACGAAGATCCCGTACGTCTTCGAGAGGTACGGCTCCAGGAGCGGG
>JAJYEB010000031.1 GCA_021790375.1 Chloroflexota bacterium
CGCGTGTGGGGCCAGTCGTACGAGCGCGGCAAGCCGTCGACGCCCGTCCACGAGATCGGCGCCTCCGCCGGGCGTCATGGCACGACCACCCGGTTCATGCCGGACCCCGACGTCTTCGAGACCATCGACTGGTCGTTCGACACCATCGCCCAGCGCATGCGCGAGTCCGCCTACCTCAATAAGGGGCTCTGGATCCGCCTGGTGGACGAGCGGACCGCGCCCGCCCGCGAGCGCTCCTTCTACTTCGAGGGAGGGCTGATCAGCTTCGTGCGGCACCTGAACAAGAACAAGGAGGTGCTGCACGCGCGCCCCATCTACGTCGAGCGTCGCGAGGGGCAGACCGCGATCGAGGTGGCGCTCCAGTACAACGACACGTACACCGAGACGGTCCTGGCGTTCGCCAACAACATCAACACCGTCGACGGCGGGACCCACCTGACCGGCTTCCGCGCGGCCCTCACGAGCTCGCTCAACGACTGGGCCCGGCGGGCCGGCGTGCTGCGCGACTCGGACGCCAACCTGAGCGGCGACGATGTCCGCGAGGGGCTCACCGCGGTGATCAGCGTCAAGCTGGTGGAGCCGCAGTTCGAGGGCCAGACCAAGGCCAAGCTCGGCAACGCCGAGGTGAAGGGCCAGGTCCAAGCCGCGGTGGCGGACGGCCTGAGCCAGTACCTCGACGAGAACCCCGGGGACGGGCGCCGTATCATCGACAAGTGCCTCACCGCGTCCCGTGCGCGCGAGGCCGCACGCAAGGCCCGCGACCTGGTCATCCGGAAGGGCGCCCTCGAGGGAGCCGCGCTCCCGGGGAAGCTCGCCGACTGCCAGGAGCGCGACCCAGCCCGGAGCGAGCTCTTCATCGTGGAGGGCGACTCGGCCGGCGGCTCCGCCAAGCAGGGGCGCGACCGGCGCTTCCAGGCGATCCTCCCGCTGCGGGGGAAGCTGCTCAACGTCGAGAAGGCGCGCCTGGACCGGATCCTCGGCTCGGAGAACGTCCGGCCCCTGATCGTGGCACTGGGAGCCGGCATCGGCGAGTCCCTCGACATCGGCAAGCTCCGCTACCACCGCATCGTGCTGCTCTCCGACGCCGACGTGGACGGGGCCCACATCCGCACCCTGCTGCTCACCTTCTTCTACCGGCACCTGCCCTCGGTGATCGAGCAGGGGTTCCTCTACATCGCGCAGCCCCCGCTCTACCGGATCAGCACCGGCAAGGTCACCTACTACGCATCGGACGAGAAGGAGCGGGACCGCCTGGTCGGGGAGATCAAGGCCCGGAACCCGCTGATCCAGCGCTTCAAGGGCCTGGGCGAGATGAACGCCGAGCAGCTCTGGGAGACCACCATGAACCCTGCGACGCGCACCCTGCTGCAGGTGAGCACGGAGGACGCCGCGGTCGCCGACGAGGTGTTCACCACGCTGATGGGGGAGCGGGTCGCGCCGCGCCGCGAGTTCATCCGTTCGGAGGCCCGGCGGGTGCGGAACCTGGACGTCTGACGGCATGCCGGAGTCCCTGCCCGAGCCCCTCGCGTTCGCGGTCACCGAGATCCCGGTGGGAGATCGCCGCTTGCTGATGCGCCCGCACGGGTGCTTCGCCTGCGGCGAGCTCAACGTGTCGGGGCTGCGGCTCCAGCTCCACGCGGACGCGGGGGTCTGCTGGGCCGAGCCCACCCTCGACGAGCGGTTCATGGGCTGGGAGGGGATCGCCCATGGGGGCATCGTCTGCGCGATTCTCGACGAGGTGATGGCCTGGGCGCTGGTCGACGAGGATTCCTGGGGCCTGACGGCCCGGATGTCGGTGGACTTCCGGAGGCCGGTCCCGATCGGCCGGCGGTTGCGCGCCGAGGGGCGGGTCGTCGAACGGCGTCGACGGCTCATCCGCACGGAGGGGCGGCTGCTGGACGCCGACACGGGGGCCCTCCACGCCACGGCCGAGGCGGTCTACATGGACGCGCCGGCAGACCGCAAGGACGAGCTCAAGCGGCGGTACGAGTTCCGCATCGAACCGGCGGTCGAACCACGGGAAGCGAGCCAGCTGCGGCCGTGGCCCCGTTCGCGCGCCGCCGGGGACACGCTCGACGGACCGGCACGGTGAGCGGTATGCCCCGATGAGCGGCCGGGCCCGATGACGAGCACCGTCACCGAGCGCGCCGGCGCCTTCGTCGCCGATCGGCTCCCCCAGGCACGCGAGCTGGCGGCGCAGGTCGCCGCCCTGGTCGATCGCCCCGAGGAGTTCGTCGCGGAACTGCACGCCGGCTACGCGCGGCTGGCCGATCCCGCCTACCTCGCAACCCTCCGACAGATGACCCCCGGGCTGGGAGCAGCACTGGGGATCCGTACCCCGCTCGCGGCACCGGTTCACTCCAGGGTCCGAAGCGCCTGCCGCCACCGCCCGGATGTCGCGCTGTGGCTCGCCGAGCGACTCGAACGAGAGCCCGACCTGGAGATGCGAACCGTCGCCTGCACCCTGCTCCGGATCTCGCTGGAGCACGACCCGGAGCGCAGCTGGCAGCTCATCCGGCGTCTTTCGCGCACCGCCGACAACTGGATCGCCGTGGACACGCTGGCCGGCGTCGCGGGGCTCGGCATCCTGCTGGAGCCGTTCCGCTGGGCCGAGCTCGAGCAGCTGGTGTACTCGCCGTCCCCGTGGGAGCGCCGGTTCGTGGGCTCCACCATCGCCTCGCTGCCCTTCGAGGTGATCCCGGCAGACCGCCACCGGCTGGCGGACTCTCCGGCCCTCGACCTGGTCGGGGAGTTGCTTGGCGATCCCGACGAGAACGTGCAGCGCGCGCTGGCGTGGGCGCTGCGCTCCTGGCACCGGGTGGACGGCGCGGCGGTGGAGCGGTTCCTCGGCGATGAGGCCTCGCGAGCGGCCGCCGGCCGGGACGGGCACCGCGCCTGGGTCATCCGTGACGCACTTCCCGCGATCGACCGCGCGCGGGCGGCCGAGATCCGCGCCCGAATCGCCGGGCTCCGGCGTGACCCCCGCGCCGCTTCCACCAGCAGGGCATCCCGGGCCGCCGCCGCCTTCGCCGACCTGATGGCGGCCAGCCCGGCGTCCGGAACGCCGGAGGCGACCGCCGATCGCCACATCGAGAGGAGCCCCACCGAGTGACCGAGGACCGCGGACGCGTGCTCCCGATCCGCATCGAAGACGAGATGCGGCAGTCCTACCTCGACTACGCCATGAGCGTGATCGTGAGCCGCGCCCTGCCGGACGTGCGCGACGGCCTCAAGCCGGTCCAGCGCCGGATCCTCTACACGATGCACGAGATGGGCCTGACCTCGGCGGCCGGGTATCGGAAGTGCGCCGCGATCGTGGGCGACGTCATGGGCAAGTACCACCCCCACGGCGACGTCTCCATCTACGACGCGCTGGTGCGCCTCGCGCAGGACTTCTCGATGCGCTACCCGCTCGTGGACGGGCAGGGCAACTTCGGCTCGGTCGACGGCGATCCGGCCGCGGCGATGCGCTACACCGAGGCCCGGATGACCGCCATCTCGGCCGAGATGCTCACCGACATCGAGAAGGACACGGTCGACTTCGCCGACAACTACGACGGGACGAAGCGCGAACCCGCGATCCTGCCGGGCCGTCTCCCCAACCTGCTGGTGAACGGGTCGTCGGGCATCGCGGTCGGGATGGCCACCAACATCCCGCCGCACCACCTCGGCGAGGTCGCCGCCGCCGCCATCGCCCTGGTCGAGAACCCCGAGCTCACCGTCGACGACCTCTGCGAGCACATCAAGGGTCCCGACTTCCCGACCGGCGCGACCATCTTCCGTTTCGAGCAGCAGCGCAACGCGCTGACCGGCCAGCAGGAGCGCGTCGACGCGATCCGCCAGATGTACGCCAACGGGCGTGGCCGCGTCGTCATGCGTGCCGTGTGCGCCTTCGAGGAGACCCGCGGCAACCGCGTGGCGATCGTCGTGACGGAGCTGCCGTACCAGGTCAACAAGGCGCAGCTCGTGGAGAAGATCGCGGAACTGGTCGGGGCCAAGAAGCTCGACGGGATCGCGGACCTGCGCGACGAGTCGGACCGGGACGGCATGCGCCTGGTCATCGAGTGCAAGCGCGACGCCAACCCGCACAAGGTGCTGAACAACCTGTTCAAGCACACCACGCTGCAGCTCGCCTTCAACATGAACATGGTCGCGCTGGTCGAGGGACAGCCCCAGACGCTGCCGCTGAAGGCCGTCCTGCAGCACTACATCGACTACCGTCGGGTGGTGGTGCGCCGGCGCACCGAGTACGACCTGGCCCGTGCCCGGGAGCGCGCCCACATCCTCGAGGGCCTCAAGAAGGCCCTCGACAACCTCGACGCGGTGATCCGCACCATCCGCGAGTCGCGGGACGTCGAGACCGCGAAGCAGAACCTGATCGCGGGCTTCGAGCTGTCCGACCTGCAGGCCCAGGCGATCCTCGACATGCGCCTCGCCCGCCTGGCGGCCCTCGAGCGGCAGAAGATCGAGGACGAGTACCGGCAGGTGATCGAGCTGATCGGCGAGCTCGAGGACATCCTGGCGAACCCGCGCCGGATCGACGAGCTGATCAAGGACGAGCTGCGCATGCTGCGCACGAAGTACGCGGGGCAGCGTCGCACGCGCATCGCCGACGACGCCTCGCGCGAGATGACCGACGAGGACCTGATCGCCGACGAGGACGTGGTGATCACCATCAGCGGCCGCGGCTACATCAAGCGGCAGCCGCTCGCCACCTACCGGCGGCAGGCGCGCGGGGGCAAGGGGATCATCGGGGCCAGGACGGTCGAGGAGGACGCGCTCGAGCACCTGCTGGTCGCGAACACCCACGACTGGGCGCTCTTCTTCACCAACCGGGGCCGCGTGTTCAGCTCGAAGGTGCACCAGATCCCCGACGCGAGCCGGACCGCGAAGGGCATGCCGATCATCAATCTCGAGGGCGTGCAGGTCGAGTCGGGCGAAGTGCCCATGGCCACGATCACGCTCCCCGATTTCGAGCGGGGCGGCTTCCTGGTCCTCGCCACGCGCGGCGGGGTCGTCAAGAAGACGCCGCTCGAGCAGTTCGAGAAGGTCCGGTCCAGCGGGATCATCGCGATCACCCTGGCCGACGACGACGAGCTGGCGTGGGTCGACGTCACGACCGGCCACGACGACGTGATCCTGGCGACCGCGCAGGGCAAGCTGGCCCGCTTCTCCGAGACCGAGGTCCGGGGCATGGGGCGTGTCGCCGCGGGCGTGATCGGCATCCGGCTCGCACGCGCCGGCGACCACGTGGTCGGGATGAGCGTGGTGCAGCCGAACGCCGACCTGCTCGTGCTGACGGAGACCGGGTACGGCAAGCGGGTCCGCCTCGCCGACTTCCGCCGCAAGCACCGGGGCGGGCAGGGCGTGCAGCTGATCTCGCTCGAGGGTCGCAAGACCGGCGGCGTGGCCGCCGTCGAGCAGGTCGAGGAGACCGACGAGGAACTCCTGCTGATCAGCCGCGGCGGCCAAGTGGTGCGCACCGAGGTCGCCTCGATCAACCGCTACTCGGCCGGCGCAAGGGGCGTGATCGTGATGCGGCTCAACGAGGGTGACCAGGTGGCCGGGATCGCCGTCTTCCGCGCCGGTCTGGCGGAACACCGGGCCATGGGAGACAATGGCGGGGCTCAGCAGGACGGCCGCTCCCCCGCGCACACGCGCGGACCGGACGGCGAGCAGTAGGTCGGTGAACGCCTCGGTGAACGCCTCGGGTGCCCGGCACGTACCGGGAGTGACGGCGCAGGGAGCGGCGGGCGCGTGAACCCGTTCGGCCCCCGCGACATGCCCGCGCACGTCGATCGCTTCGACATCTACACGGGCAACGCCAACCCGGAGCTCGCCCGGAGCATCGCGCGCTACCTCAAGATGGACCTGGGGCGCGCCGAGGTGTTCGAGTTCGCCAACGAGAACATCTTCGTCAAGATCCTGGACAACGTCCGGGACCGCGACGTCTTCCTCGTCCAGCCCACGTGCTCGCCGGTCAGCAAGTCGATCATGGAGCTGATGATCATGATCGACGCGTTCAAGCGGGCCAGTGCCGGCCGCATCACGGCCGTGGTCCCGTACTACGCGTACGGCCGGTCGGACAAGAAGGACCAGCCGCGCGTCCCGATCACCGCCCGCCTGGTCGCCGACATGATCACCGTGGCCGGCGCCGACCGGCTCCTGACCATGGACCTCCACCAGGGCCAGATCCAGGGCTTCTTCAACATCCCGGTCGACGAGCTCACGGCCGTCCACATGCTCTCCAACTACTTCCGGAAGCTGGAGCTGACGAACCTCGTGGTCGTGACCGACCTGGGGTTCGCCAAGCGCGCCCGCGCATTCGCCGAACTGCTCGACGCGCCGCTGGCCATCGTCGAGAAGCGCCGCGTGGGCAACCTGGACCGGGCCGAGGTGATGAACGTCATCGGTGAGGTCCGGGGCCGGCGCGCGATCATCGTCGACGACGAGTTCGACACCGCCGGCACGCTCATGGAGATCACCCGGGCGCTCCAGCGCGAGGGCGTCGAGGAGATCTACGCCTGCGCCACGCACGGCATCCTCTCCGCCGACGCGGTCGACCGGATTGCCGGCTCGGCCGTCCGCGAGGTGCTGGTGACCGACACGGTGGCGCTCCCGCCGCACAAGCGGATCCCGAAGATCCACACGCTGTCGGTCGCCCCGCTGATCGGCGAGGCGATCCGGCGCATCCATCTCGGCGAGTCCGTCGGAGCGCTGTTCTCCAGCGAGCTGAACCTGGTCGAGGAGATGCTCCTGTGGGACGACGCCGACGATCGCTCGCCACCCGAGATCCCCGCCGAGCCCGAACGGGTGGGCGTTACCCGAGGTGAACGGTGTCCCTGAAGCTGTACCGTCCGGGCCCCGGCGGCCTGGAGCCCTCGACCGCCGTCGGCGAGGACTACCGCTCGCGGCTGCGCTCGCGCCGCTGGCGGCTCCCGGCGCTGCGCAACCCGGAGGGACAGCCGGCGACGGCTGCCGGCGCGGTCGTCCTGCTGGGTGGACTCGCGCTGCTGACCTTCGTGATCCTCGTCGCGGGGTACGGGTCCGGGTTCTGGCACTGAGGCCGGGCTCGGGCGGTCCTGGCGGAGGGTCGGCCGAGCTTTCCGCTGCGCCCGTGGCGCTGCCACCCACCGGTCACCCCCCTCCCCGGCCGCGCGGTGGAGGATGGGCAAGGCAGGCACGCAGCCTATACTGGGCGCTCCAATGATCAATTTCCTCTCCCGCTTCGTCGACTCCAACGAGCGCGAGCTGAAGCGGCTCCAGCCCTACGTCGACCAGGTCAACGCGCTCGAGGAGGAGTTCCGGGCGCTCTCCGACGAGGAGATCCGCCAGCGGATGCTCGACGTTCGCGCCGAGGTCGCGGAGGATGCCGCCCCCACGGAGCCCTCCGGCGACGAGCTCGAGCACTCCGACTCGGAGCGCCGCGCCGAGCTCCGGAAGGAGCGTGAGGAGGCGGACCTGGCCCGGCTTCGCGACGTGCTCGACGACGTGCTCCCGGAGGTCTTCGCGGCCGGCCGCGAGGTCAGCCGGCGGAAGCTGGGCATGCGGCACTTCGACGTCCAGGTCCTGGCCGCCGTGGTGCTCCACCAGGGCAAGATCGCAGAAGCGAAGACCGGCGAGGGCAAGACCCTCGTCGCGCCGCTGGCCGCCGCGCTCAACGCGATGTCGGGCCGCGGCGTGCACGTCGTGACGGTCAACGACTACCTGGCCAAGCGCGACCCGCAGTGGATGGGTCCCATCTACCACGGCCTCGGTCTCTCGGTGGGGATCGTCCAGCACGAGTCGGCGTTCCTGTACGACCCGGACTACCACGCCACCGAGGAATCCCTGATCCACCTGCGCCCGGTCGAGCGGCGCGAGGCCTACGCGGCCGACGTCACGTACGGAACCAACAACGAGTTCGGGTTCGACTACCTGCGCGACAACATGGTGGTGGAGCTCTCCCAGCGGGTGCAGCGCGAGCGCTACTTCGCCATCGTCGACGAGGTGGACAACATCCTGATCGACGAGGCGCGCACGCCGCTCATCATCAGCGGCCAGGCCGAGGAATCCGCGGACCTCTACTTCCGTTTCGCGCGCCTGGTGCCCCGCCTCAAGCCCCGGCCCGAGGGGGACGAGGAGGGCGGCGACTACTTCCTGGACCTGAAGGAGAAGGCCGTCTCGCCCACCGAGGAGGGCGTCGACAAGATCGAGAAGCTCCTCGGGATCGACAACCTCTACGACGCGGACCCGCGGCTGGCGCGCCACTTCGAGCAGGCGCTGCGGGCCCATGCGCTGTACAAGCGCGACCGGGACTACATCGTCAAGGACGGCGAGATCGTCATCGTCGACGAGTTCACGGGGCGCCAGATGCCCGGCCGGCGCTGGAGCGAGGGGCTGCACCAGGCGATCGAGGCCAAGGAGGGGCTGCGCGTCCAGCGCGAGTCGGTGACCCTCGCCACCATCACGTTCCAGAACTACTTCCGCCTCTACCACAAGCTCGCGGGCATGACCGGCACCGCGATGACGGAGGGCGAGGAGTTCCACAAGATCTACAAGCTCGAGGTGGTCGGGATCCCGACGCACCGGCCGATGATCCGCGAGGACCTCCCCGACCTGGTCTTCCGCACCGAGCAGGGCAAGTTCAACGCGCTGATCGACGAGATCGTGGAGCTGCGCGAGCAGGGGCGGCCCGTTCTCGTGGGCACGGTGAGCGTCGAGAAGAGCGAGCACCTCTCGGAGATGCTGCGGAAGCGCGGCATCCACCACGAGGTGCTGAACGCCAAGTACCACGAGCGGGAAGCATCCATCGTGGCCCAGGCCGGGCGCACCGGTGCGGTGACGCTCTCGACCAACATGGCCGGGCGCGGCACGGACATCCAGCTGGGCGGCAACCCGGCGGGGCTGGCGTCCGACGCGCTGCACCGCAAGGGGATCAACCCCGCCGATGCATCCGCCGAGGTCTACCAGGCGGCGCTGACCGAGGCGGCGGCGCAGTGCGCCGAGGATCACGAGCGGGTGGTCGCGGCCGGCGGGCTCCACATCGTGGGCACCGAGCGGCACGAGGCGCGCCGCATCGACAACCAGCTCCGGGGCCGCGCAGGCCGCCAGGGCGATCCCGGTTCGTCGCGCTTCTACCTGTCCCTCGAGGACGACCTCATGAAGCGGTTCGCGTCCGACCGGGTGGCCGGGCTGATGGAGCGCATGGGGCTCGAGGAGGACGTGGCGATCGAGTCGAAGCTCGTGTCGCGCACGATCGAGAGCGCGCAGACCCGCGTGGAGGGCTACAACTTCGACATCCGCAAGCGCGTCGTCGAGTACGACGACGTGATCAACAAGCAGCGCGAGACGATCTACGCCGAGCGCGACAAGGTCCTGCGCAACGAGGACCTCACCGAGACGGTCCGCGCGTTCCTCGACCAGGAGCTCTCGGCGACCGTCGATCGCTTCCTGGAGGGGGCGGACCCGTCGGCCTGGGACATGGACGCCCTCGCCGCGGCGTTGAAGCCGTTCGGCTTGGGCGGTGAGGGACCGTCGGCCGACGAACTCTGGGACGTGGGCGGGCGCGAGGCGATCCTGCAGCACCTGCGCGACCTCGCGGACGCACGGCTCGAGGCGCTGGAGCAGGAGCACGGCGCCGAGACGTGGGCGCTCGTGGAGCGGATCGTGCTGCTGCGTGCGATCGACACGCTCTGGGTGGAGCATCTCACCGAGCTCGACGACATGCGGCGGGGGATCGGGCTCCGCGGCTACAGCGGCGAGGATCCACTGAACGCCTTCAAGAAGGAGGCGTTCGCGCTGTACGAGGAGCTCCGTGACCTCATCCGCCGCCAGGTCGCCAGCACGATCTTCCGGGTGAACGTCGTCAAGCAGGAGCCGGCCGCCCTGGCGCAGCCGCTGCCTGGTCCCGGCCAGCGGGCTCCCGGCCAGGCCGGAATCGCCGGAGGAGCGGTGGGCAGCTGGGCGCCGCAGGGGACCGGCCCGATCACGGGCGCGGCTGCGGCCACCGGGTCGCCCGCATCGCCGGGGACGGGAGGACCGGGCGTCACGGGCACGGGCGGAGCCGCTGCCGGGCCGCGAACTCCCCAGGTGACCGGTGCCGGCCAGGTGCCGCCGCCGGCGCTGCGGGGACTGGGCCGCGACACGACGCACGAGATGATGCAGAACAGCATCGAGGGGTCGAGGGGAGCGCCACGGCCGGTCGGCGCGCCGAAGATCGGGCGCAACGATCCCTGCTACTGCGGGAGCGGGCTCAAGTACAAGAAGTGCCACGGCCGCTGACCGCGGCGCTGGTCCGCCTGGGGCTGGCCGGCATCGTCGGTGTGATCGCGCTTGGTTGCTACACCACGTTCCGGATCTGGCAGCAGGGAGCCACCGACGAGCGGGGCCGTCCCGTGGACGCCGTCGTGGTCCTGGGCGCGGCGCACTACGGGAACGAGCCCTCGCGGGTGTTCGCGGCGCGGATCGACCACGCCGTCGAGCTCTGGCTGCAGGGCGTCGCGCCGTACCTCGTGGTGACCGGCGGCAGGGCTCCGGGAGACACCACCGCGGAAGCGGACGTCGCCCAGGAGTACGCGGAGGACCGCGGCGTCCCCGCGGACGCAATCCTGGCCGAGCGGACGGGCCGGGACACCGCGGAATCACTGGAGAACGTGGCCGCCATCATGCGCGCCCGGGGACTCCACTCGGCGCTGTTCGTGAGCGACCGCACCCACATGCTGCGGGTGCTGCGGATCGCGGCCGACCTGGGGATCCGGGCATACGGCTCACCCACCGCGACGAGCCCGAGCGACCTCGACCCGACCGCGCGGGCGGAGGCGACGATCCACGAGCTGGGCGCGCTCGCGCTGTACCTGGTGACCGGCCGATGACCTCCGCCGGACCCCGGACGGCCGGGGTGGTTGCGCCCGGACCGGGGTCGCGCCGCGAGTCGCGACGCGAAACACGAACGCAAGATCCGAATTTCTGCACGCAACCTCTTGAGAACATGGCCGGCCGTTCGTATACTTCCGTGAAACGCCGGAGTCCGCGCTCTGGCGTTCCGTTTGCCACCCGGGCCGTCCCCCCAGGGTCGTTCGACAGCGGTGGATCGCAGCAGCGAGGGTGTCGTGCGGGCGGAGGTCGTCGAAGAAGGGTTCCT
>JAJYEB010000032.1 GCA_021790375.1 Chloroflexota bacterium
CGGTGGCGGGCGTTCTCTGAGCGTGACGGCGCCGGCGGCCGGGGTTCGGGGACCCGGTCGCGGGTATACTCGCCGCATGTTGACCGAAGACGCTTCCCGGACCTCGTCGTCGGCTGCCACGACGCAGCGGGGCACCTCCGCCCCGATCTGCTACCTGAACGGCGAATTCCTCCCGCTCGCCGATGCCAGCGTCAACATCATGACCCACGCCTTCATGTACGGGACGGGGGTGTTCGAGGGGATCCGCGCGTACTGGAACGCGGACCAGGGGCAGCTGTACGGTCTGCGCCTGGCGGAGCACTTCCAGCGCATCTCCGACTCCTGCCGCATCCTCTACATGGATCCCCCGGGCGCGGTGGACGAGCTGGTCGCGCTCACCGTCGACCTGCTCCGCCGGAACGACTTCCACGAGGACGCCTATGTCCGGCCCTCGGTGTACAAGTCGACCCAGGCGATCGGGGTGCGCCTGCACAACCTCGAGCAGGGCTTCTACATCCTCGCGATCCCGTTCGGCGATTACATCGACACCACCCACGGGATCCGCACCCAGACCGTGTCGTGGCGGCGGGTCAGCGACCAGTCGCTCCCGGCCCGCGCCAAGATCGTGGGCGCGTACGTGAACTCGGCGTTCGCGAAGACCGAGGCCCAGCTGGTCGGGGCGGACGAGGCGATCGTCCTGGCCTCCGACGGGCACGTCTCCGAGGGCAGTGCCGAGAACCTCTTCATGGTGCGGCGCGGCGAGCTGGTCACACCGCCCGTGACCGACGATATCCTCGAGGGGATCACGCGGGCCGGGATCATCGAGCTGGCGGATCGCGAGCTCGGGCTCCGGGTCGTGGAGCGCAGCATCGATCGCACCGAGCTGTACATCGCGGACGAGCTGTTCCTGTGCGGCACCGGCGCGCAGGTCTCGCCGGTCACCGAGGTCGACCACCACGTCCTGGGTGGCGGGCAGGTCGGCCCGATCACCCGCCGGCTCTCCGAGGCGTACTTCGACGCGGTGCGGGGGCGGCTGCCGGCGTATCGGCACTGGCTCACGCCCGTCTACTAGGCCCGCCCTGGACGCGCCGCCGAACCCGGGGGACCCGTCGCCTCTCCCCCGCCACCATCGTCTGCTGGAGATCCTGCCGGGGGCCGTCACCTGGCTGCTGATCCTCGCGCCGATCGCGCTGAGCTTCTCGTTTCCCGAGCTCGTCGCGTGGTTCGTGCTGAGCTTCGACTTCTACTGGCTGTACCGGGCGGTGGTCGTGATCGTGAGCGTCTCGGTCACGTTCCTCCGGATCCGCGACGTGGTCGATGCGGACTGGCGGGCCCAGCTCGATGGCCTGGTCGACCTGCCCACCCGCCAGCGGGTGCTCGAGGACCGCATCGAACGGATCCGCGTTCGCGTCCGCGACCTCGACCGGGCCGGCGACCGGCTGGCGGCGCGCGGCGGGCGGCGCGAGCGCCGCCGGCTCGAGAGCGAGCTGGCGACCGTCAAGCGGCTGCTGGCCAGCGGGATCCAGCCGCTGGATCCCCGTCGCCTGGTGCAGGTCGCGCTGATCCCCACCTACACCGAACCGTACGAGAAGCTCGAGGCGACCCTCCGCGCGCTCGTGGACGCGGACTGGCCCACTGAGCGGAAGCTGGTCGCGATCATCACGCGGGAGACGGACCTGGAGGGGCGCGAGAACGTCGCCCGGCTGCGCCAGGTGTTCGGCGACCGGTTCGCCCACTTCTTCCACATCCTGGACCCCCTCGAGCCGGGCATCGTGATCGGGAAGTCGAGCGCGATGGCCTACGGCGGTCGGTGGCTCTACCGCGGGCTGGTCGAGCTCGGGTACGACCCGGCGATGGTGATCGTCACCGACCTCGATTCCGACTACCGCGTGCACCCGCAGTACTTCATGTACCTCGCCCACCGGTTCGCCATCGATCCGGATCGGTACCACCGCCTCTACCAGCCGGTCCCGATGTTCCACAACAACCTGTGGGAGGTGCCGCTCGCGGTCCGCCTGACCGCGGTCGGCGCGACGCACATCCAGATGTGGCGTTCGCTCTCCCCCGAGCGGCTGGTCAGCTTCAGCTCGTACGCGGTGTCCCTCAGGACCGTGCACGAGGTGGGCTACTGGGCCACCGACGCGATCCCCGAGGACTCGCGCTTCTACTGGAAGAGCTTCTTCACGTACGCGGGCACGTTCCGGGCCGAGCCGCTGTTCATCCCGGTCTTCGGCGACGCGGTCCGGGCACGGACCTACCCCCGGACGCTGTACCAGCAGTACACCCAGATCCGCCGGTGGGCCTGGGGCGTGACCGACATCCCGTACTACATCCACCACGCGCTGACCCACCCGGAGATCCCGCTCGGGGTGCGGCTGCATCGCCTCGGCGACCTGTGGTCGGACCACATCAACTGGGCGGTCGCGCCGTATGTGCTGATCTTCGGGTCGAACCTGCCGCTGCTGATCAGCAACCAGTTCGGCCACTCGGAGTTCGCCCAGACCACGCTCGGCCACAACCTGCCGGTGTATGCCGCCTGGATGCTCACCGGGGCCTTCTGCTGCCTGATGATCCTGATCTTCATCGAGGACCGCATCGCGCCGCCGCGCCCGGAGTCGTGGGGGGTGCTGCGGCGGGCGCTGGTCTACGTGCAGTGGCTGGCGGTCCCTGCGGTCGGGATGGTGTTCAGCAACCTGCCGGCGCTGGAGGCGCAGACGCGGCTGATGACGGGGCGCCGGCTGGAGTACCGGGTCACCGAGAAGGTCTGAGGGCGCGACCTATCCGCCGGGGACCTTGAGCTGCGGCGTCTTCGCGCCCGTGATCACGACGACGTCCACCTTCACCGTGGGGTCGGTGGCCGTCGTGATCGTGACGCCGAAGGTCGACTGCAGCACGCGAACCGTCTCCGGCATGGTCGTCTCGGCGCCGTTGTAGAAGGTGACGACCGTGTCGGGATAGTTGGAGCGGTCGGCGCGCCCCCCGTTGGCCGACGGCACGGTGGCGTTCAGGCCGAGGTAGGTCAGGTACGCCGCCACGCTGGTCGCCTGGCCGGCGACGCCCGAGCCGTTCTCCACGAGCACCTGCGCATTCTCCGAGGCGAGCTTCGCGCGCGACCGGGCGAGGGGAGAGCTGCTGCTCAGCGCCTGGGCCACCGCCTGCCGGATCGCCGGCAGGTTCGGGTGCAGCCAGTAGTGGACGACGCACTCGGCCGGAGGGCACTGGACCGCGTACTGGGGCGGCGTGAACACGAGCGAGTGCAGGTTGGTGGTATCCGCCTTCTCGATCAGCGACACGAGCTGCGGGAGCTGGTCGCGCGGGAAGTCCGTGTGGATCGCGTTCCGCAGCGCCTGTCCCAGCGCGTCGAGCTTGTTGGGATCGAGGAAGCTCAGGACGTCGGTCTGCTGGCGGACGGAGGTGATCACGCGCTGCTGGCGCAGGGACCGGTCGAAGTCCGAGGTGGCGTGTCGCGAGCGCGCGTACGCCAGGGCCTCCTCGCCGGACATGTGCTGGATGCCCGGCGGGATGTAGAGCTTGATCGCTCCCCGACCGTTGTCCGTCGGGTAGTCGTAGTCCGTCACCGGGATCTGGACGTCGATGGTCACCCCGCCCAGCGTGTCGACCACCTGGCGGAACCCCGAGAAGTTGACCTCGACGTAATACGGGATCTGGATCCCCAGCATGTACCCCAGGGTCCCCTTGAGGGCATTCACGCCGCGCGTGGCGTCGGTCCCCGGGAACAGGTTGGGAGCGCCCTCCGCGTAGGTCCAGATGCTGTTGACCTTGTTCGGGTAGATGCCCCCGAAGTAGGCGGCGGCGGGCCACGTCGGCGGCAGGGGGATCTGCTCGAAGTCCCGCGGGACGCTGAACATCGACACCTGCCCGCTCGTGGGGTCGATGCTCGCCACGATCATCGTGTCGGTGTTGAAGGTCCTGTCCGCGGGGCGCTGGTCGACGCCGACCAGCAGCACGTTCAGGCGTCCGCCGTTCCACGGGGCGATGCTGGGCTGCGGCTGTGCCGCCGTCCCGGCGTACGCGCTGGCGGCCGGCGACGCGCCGGGGGAGGCGGCGGGGGCGACGGGGTTCGACGGCGAGTCGCTGGTCACGGCCATGATCGTGTCGTGTGCGATCCGGTCGTAGCGGGCAAGCGCCACGTGCGCCATGCCCATGACCAGGAGGACCGCGACCAGGCCGGCCAGCGAGAGGGGCGCGAACGGAACCCGGGGACGGCCCAGCCGCCCGCCCCCCTCCGGGATCTCCACCGCCGCGCAGCGGTAGGCGTCGATCGCGGCGATGGCCCGGTAGAGGAACAGCAGCACATCCAGCGCCAGGAGCACGTCCAGCACGAACGGGTCGAAGACACTGACCTTGACCACGTCGCGGGTGGAGGCACTGGCGAGCAGCCCGCCCAGCAGGGCCAGACCCAGGAACGGCGGTGCGGCGAAGGCAAGTGCCCGTGCGTGCCGCCGTGCGTAGAGGTGCCCCAGGCCCGGGAAGATCAGGCTGAGGAAGGCGGCCGCGAACGGAGAGGGTCGCCCGATGGGGCGGTCGACGTTCGGCACGGCCCGGATCATACCGGGTCCGCCGGGTCAGGGCCAAACCGCGACCAGGGCGGGCACGCCGAGCCGGATTCCACGACCCGGGCACCAGCCGGTCCGCCGCCCGGGCCGCGACGCGGGCCGCCGCGCGTGGGCCGAACGCGTTTCGGTATCCTGTCCGCCAGATGCAGACGCCCTTCCGGCCCGTCCCCGCCCATCCCGACTTCCCTGCGCAGGAACATGCGACGCTCGAGCTGTGGCGCGAACGCCGCACCTTCGCGCGCCTCCGGGCGCAGAACGCCGGCGGCCCGCGCTGGTCGTTCCTCGACGGCCCCATCACCGCCAACAACCCGATGGGCGTGCACCACGCCTGGGGGCGCAGCTACAAGGACCTCTTCCAGCGCTTCCACGCCATGCTCGGCCAGGACCAGCGCTGGCAGAACGGGTTCGACTGCCAGGGGCTGTGGGTCGAGGTGAACGTCGAGCGCGAGCTCGGGTTCACCAGCAAGCGCGACATCGAGGACTACGGGATCGCCGATTTCGTGAGCCTGTGCAAGCAGCGCGTGCTCACCTTCGCCGCCCGCCAGACCGAGCAGTCGGTGCGGCTCGGCATGTGGATGGACTGGAACGACCCGCACGAGCTGCGCCGGCTGCGCGATCTCCTGGCGGACGATCCCGGGCGCGTGATCACCGTGGAGGGACCGCGCGGACCGGTCACCGACACGGTCGAGCAGATCGTGGGCCGCCTGGGCATGCCGGAGCTCGGCGGCTCCTACTTCACGTTCTCGAACGAGAACAACGACCTGATCTGGGGGTTCCTGGCCGAATGCCACCGGCGCGGGTGGCTGTACAAGGGCCACGACACGATGCCCTGGTGCGCCCGCTGCGGGACCGGCATCAGCCAGCACGAGATGTCGGAGGGGTACCAGGACCGCGAGGACCCCGGGCTCACGGTGCGTTTCCCGCTCGTGGACCGGCCTGGCGAGTCGCTGCTGGTGTGGACCACGACGCCGTGGACGCTCACCTCGAACGTCGCCGCCGCGGTGGGCCCGGAGCTGCGCTACGTTAAGGTCCGGCAGGACGACCACCTCTACTGGCTGGGCCGGGGCACCCTCAAGCAGGCGCTGCAGGGTGCCTTCGAGGTGGTCGAGGAGCGGGCGGGGGCCGACCTTGTCGGCTGGCGGTACGCGGGGCCCTTCGACGACCTGCCGGCCGTCCAGCAGGCGTTCGCGGGATCGGTCGACGCGGACGGGCACCCCTACGAGCATCGAGTGGTCGCCTGGGACGAGGTGGGCGAGGACGAGGGGACGGGCATCGTCCACATCGCACCGGGCTGCGGCGCCGAGGACTTCCAGCTGGGGCGCGAGCTGGGACTCCCGATGATCGCGCCGCTCGACGAGAACGGCGTGATCCTCCCGGGGTTCGGGTTCCTCGCCGGACGCGACGTGCGCGAGGTGGCCGAGCCGATCATCGAGCGGCTGCGGAAGGCCGGGCGCTTCTACCGCGTGGAGCCCTACCTGCACCGCTACCCGCACTGCTGGCGCTGCGGCACGCCGCTGGTGTTCCGGCTGGTGGACGAGTGGTACATCAGCATGGGCCCGGTGTACGACCAGCCGAGGGAGACGCTGACCCGCGAGCAGGTCGACGCGAGCCTGCGGTACCAGATCATGGAGGTCGTGGACGGGATCCGGTGGATCCCGGGGTTCGGGTATGAGCGCGAGCTCGACTGGCTCCTGAACATGCACGACTGGATGATCAGCAAGAAGCGCTACTGGGGACTGGCCCTCCCGATCTACGACTGCGCGGCCTGCGGGGCGGTGACCGTGGTGGGGGGGCGCGAGGAGCTGCGCCAGCGTGCCGTGGAAGGCTGGGACCTGTTCGAGGGACACACCCCGCATCGACCGCACATCGATGCGGTGAAGGTGGCGTGCTCGGGCTGCGGAGCTCCCGTGGAGCGCATCCGCGACGTGGGGAACCCCTGGCTCGACGCCGGGATCGTGCCCTTCTCCACGATGCACTTCCGCGAGGACCCGGCGTACTGGGGACAGTGGTTCCCCGCCGACTTCATCACCGAGAGCTTCCCGGGCCAGTTCCGCAACTGGTTCTACTCGCTGCTCGCGATGAGCACGGTGCTGCGACGCGAGCCCCCGTTCCGCACGATCTTCGGCTACGGCACGCTCTTCGGCGAGGACGGCCGTCCCATGCACAAGAGCTGGGGCAACGCGATCGAATTCGACGACGCCGCCGAGCGGATGGGCGTCGACGTGATGCGCTGGATGTTCGCGAGCGCGCGGCCCGAGGACAACATCCTGTTCGGCTGGCATGCGGCCGACGAGGCCCGGCGCGAACTGCTCGTGCTGTGGAACGTGTACGCGTTCTTCGTGACGTACGCGCGCCTCGCGGAATGGGTGCCGGCGCGGGGGGGCGGTGCCGCCATCGCGAACGCGGACGGCTGGCCCGCGCTCGACCGGTGGATCCTGTCACGGGCGGCGGGACTCGCCGGGGAGGTGGAGCGGGACCTGCAGGCGTACGACGCGCTCGACGCGGCGCGCGCGATCGGCGCATTCGTCACCGACCTCTCCACGTGGTACCTGCGCCGCTCCCGCGACCGCATGCGCGGCAACGCGGCCCCGGCCGACCGCGAGTTCGCGTTCGCCACGCTGCACGCGGTACTGGTCGCGGCGGCCCGGGTCCTGGCGCCCGTCCTGCCGTTCCTCTCCGAATCTATCTACCAGAACCTCATCGTGGCGGTGGATCCGTCCCTGCCGGATTCCGTGCACCTCACGCGCTGGCCCGCGTCCGACCTGGCCCGCTTCCGGGACGAGCCGCTCGAGGCCGGGATGGCCACCGTCATGCGTGCCGTGGAGCTCGCACGGGCGCTGCGCTCGCAGGCGGGGTTGCGGGTCCGCCAGCCGCTGGCGCGCCTCTGGCTCGCGCTGCCGGGCGGCGCTCTGCCCGACCGGGACGCGCTGCTGGCCCTGCTGGCGGACGAGCTCAACGTGCGCGAGGTGGAGTTGATCGGCGACGAGTCGGAGCTGGTCGACCGGCGGGTGAAGCCGCTGCTTCCACGCATCGGGAAGCGGCTCGGGCCGCAGATCCCGGCGGTGATGGCGGCCGCGCGGGCCGACCGGGTCGAGTACCTCGCGGACGGCTCGGTCCTCCTCGCTGGCGTGACGCTTGCGCCGGACGAGGTGGAGATCCTGGCCACCCCCCGGCCCGGAACGGCGGTCGCGCACGACGAGGGGCTGGTGGTGGTGATCGACACCACGCTGACCGACGAGCTGCGTGCGGAGGGCGACGCGCGCGAGCTGCAGCGTGCGGTGCAGGACCTGCGCCGCGAGGCGGAGCTCGAGCTGGACGAGGCGATCGAGCTGTGGCTGGAGCTCCCCGCGGCGGCCGGCGAGCGACTCGCGCCGTACCTCGCCCGGGTCGCGTCCGAGACGCTGGCGGCCCGGGTGCACCTGTCGCCGCCACCACCTGACCTGGCCACGGCCGAGGTGGACCTCGAGGCCGGACGGGCGCGCGTGGCGCTTCGCAGGGTGACGCCGGGAGGCGCGGCATGACCGCCACGGAGGTCGGGCATGGAGGGCGAGGCGCCACGGGCGGGCGCCGCGCGGTGGCCGGGACGACCTGGCCGCGCCTGGCCCTGTTCATAGGCCTGGCGGCGGCGGTGGTCATCGCCGACCAGGTCTCCAAGGCGTGGGTCGACCGGTCGTTCGCCCTGAGCCGGGCCTCCGACGTCGTGGCCGCGCCGCTCGCGCCCCCGACGCCGGTGATCGGCGATTTCGTGCGGATCGCGAAGGGCTACAACAACGGGGCGATCTTCAGCCTGTTCGGGTCCAGCGCCTCGTTCTTCGCGATCGCCAGCCTGGTGGCGATCGCCGTGATCCTCTGGTACGAGATCACGCGCGGGGGCCGCGCCTCGATCCTGCTCACGCTGACGCTGGGGCTGTTGATGGGCGGCGCGATCGGGAACGAGATCGACCGCCTCAGGCTGGGCTACGTGATCGACTTCGTGGACATGGGGATCGGGACGTGGCGCTGGTACACGTTCAACGTGGCGGACGCTTCGATCAGCGTCTCGATCGTGCTGCTGCTCGTGATCGGGATCGTGGGCGATGTCGGGAGGCCGCAGGAGGGTTCCGGGGCGGTCGGCGCCGGCGCGCCGGGCGGCGGGACGGCCAGCGTGCCCGGCGACCGGAACGTGCCCGGCGACCGGAACGTGCCCGGCGCCGGTGACCCGAGTGCCGGTGGCCCGAGTGCCGGTGAGCCGGCAGACACGGCCGGGCCGGGCGACAGCGGCGCGGCAGCCGGCACGGCTGCGCCGACCGGGGCCGGCGGCGGCGGCCGGCCGGGCTAGGTGGCAGAGCGCGTGAGCCTGGCCGTGCCGGTCGGCGTCGACGGGGTCCGCGCGGACCGCTTCGTCGCCGACGCGACCGGCATGTCGCGCGCGCACGTGCAGCGGCTCATCCGCGAGGGGCGGCTGACCAGGGGGGCCCACGCCATCCGGGCCAACGTCCCCGTGTTCGCGGGCGACGCGCTCGAGCTGGACATCCCGGACGTCCGCCCCCTCGAGGTCGAGGCGGAGTCGATCCCGCTGGTCGTGGTCTACCAGGATGACGACGTGATGATCGTGGACAAGCCCGCGGGCCTGGTCACGCATCCGGCGCCGGGACATGCCGCGGGGACCCTGGTGAACGCCCTCCTTGCGCTCGGGGGACCGGAGACGTTCGGCGGGATCGCCGGGATCGCCCGCCCGGGCATCGTGCACCGCCTCGATCGCGACACCAGCGGCCTGCTGATGGTGGCACGGAACGATCGCGCCCAGGCGAGCCTGATGGCGCAGCTCAAGGCCAGGCGCGTCAAGAAGACGTACCTGGCGCTCGTGGCCGGCGAGCCGCCCGCCACGGTGGGCCGGATCGAGGCACCGATCGGGCGGGACCCGCGCCATCGCACGCGGATGGCCGTGGTGCCCGACGGCCGGCCGGCGGTCACGGCCTACCGGGTTCGCGAGCGCTTCGGCACGTGGACGCTGCTCGAGGTCGACCTGATCACGGGGCGCACCCACCAGGTCCGCGTCCATCTCGCCTCGATCGGCCATCCGGTCGCCGGCGACGTGGTCTATGCGACCGGCGCCGCGAGGCGGGGCCCGGATGGGCTGGCGCGCCTCTTCCTGCATGCGTGGCGGCTGGAGCTGGAGGCGCCGTCCGGGGGCCGGATGATCCATGCGACCGCCCCGCTGCCGCTCGACCTGGAGGACGTCCTGGATCGCCTCCGCGGTGGCTCGCCGGAACGCGGAGGAGCGCGGGGTGCGGCCGGACGAACGGTGCCCGGAGCGTGAGCGCGTGCCGGGGCGCCGCGGGTGCCATGGTCGTCATCATCTCGGGGCCCTCGGGGGTGGGGAAGGACACCATCATCGAGGCGCTGCGGGCCCATCACGACCGTCCCGACTACGACTTCATCGTGACATGTACCACGCGGGTGCCGCGTGCGGGCGAGACCGACGGCATCCATTACCACTTCATCTCCGACGCGGAGTTCCTGGCGCTGCGCGCCGCCGGCGAGCTCCTGGAGGCGAACCAGGTCCACGGCGCCCACTGGTACGGGACCCCGCGGCAGGCGGTCTGCCGTGCGCTCGAACGAGGGCACCACGCGATCCTCAAGATCGACGTCCAGGGGGCGCAGGTGGTCAAGAAGCGCGTCCCGGACGCCCTGCTGATCTTCCTGGTGCCGCCCTCCCTCGAGACGCTCTTCAGCCGGTTGCGTTCCCGCGCGACCGAGACGGCCGACCAGTTGGAAGTCCGCCAGCGCGATGCGGCGATCGAGCTGGCGAGGCAGGGCGACTACGATCACGTCGTGGTCAACGAGACCGGGGAGGTCGAGCGGACCGCGCGCCGGGTCGCCGAGATCATCGAGGAGGAGCGAGCGCGCCACCCGGCCCGGCGCGTCGAGCTCTGAGACGTGGACGGCGGACCACCCCGCATGGGGCCCCCGGGCGGCGCGCGGCGGGGCGCTCACCCGGGCGTGGAACGCTTCGTCGAGGTCGCCGTGGACGTCGCCGGGGGAGCCGGCGACCGGGCGTACACCTACCGGCTCCCTCCCTCGCTCGGGGACCTGGGCCCGGGCGAGGCCGTGCTGGTGGAGTTCGGGCGGCGGCAGGCGCTGGCGGTGATCCTCGGCGAGGCGGAGCCTCCGGAGGGCGTCGCCGCGAAGCCGGTCGCGGCGCGTGTGCGCTCCGACGGGCCGTTGCTGCCGCCGCTGCAGGTCGCCCTGGTCCGGTCGGTCGCGCGGCACTACCTGGCGCCGCTGGCGCTCGTGGTGCGTGCCGCGCTGCCGCCGGGAATGCTGGAGCGGCTCGAGTTGGTCGCGCTGGCGGGCGACGGGGCGGCAGCGGGCTCTCGTCCGGGAGCCCCCCTGCCGCCGATCCCCGGCTCGCATCCGGAGGCCGCGGCGCCGCCGGGCCCCGCCGCGCCGCCGGGCCCCGCCGCGCCGCCGGGCCCCGC
>JAJYEB010000033.1 GCA_021790375.1 Chloroflexota bacterium
GGGCAGCTGTAGCGCTCGCTGTAGCGCTGCTCGTCGAAGGTCCCGGGGTCGGCCGGCGCCACGACCATGACGCCCTCGCCAAGGCGGAGGGCGGTCTCCACCGAGTCGGCCAGGCGGGGCAGATCGGGATTGGGGCGCTCGGGGGTGTAGGGGACGCCGTCCTCGTCGGCGTGCCTCACGACCACCCGGTCGACCACGACCTCGATGGTGTGGCGCTTGTACCGGTCGAGCGAGCGGACCTCGTCCAGGTCCAGCAGCTCACCGTCGACCCGCACCCGCACGAAGCCCTGCTTGCGCGCCGCCTCGAAGACCCGGTCGCCCTCCGTCTTGCGGTCCTTCACGAGCGGCCCAAGCACCAGCAGGCGGGTGCCGTCCGGCAGTTCCCCGATGCGGTCCACGATCTGCGGCACGCTCTGGCGGGCGATCTCGCGGCCGCAGACCGGGCAGTGGGGATGGCCGGCGCGGGCGAACAGCAGGCGCAGGTAGTCGTAGATCTCGGTCACCGTGCCCACGGTCGACCGCGGGTTGCGGCTGGAGCCCTTCTGGTCGATGGAGATGGCCGGGCTCAACCCGTCGATCTGGTCGACGTCCGGCTTCTCCATCTGCCCCAGGAACTGGCGGGCATACGCCGACAGGCTCTCGACGTAGCGGCGCTGCCCCTCGGCGTAGATCGTGTCGAACGCGAGGCTGGACTTGCCGCTCCCGGAGAGGCCGGTGATGACCACCAGCCGGTCGCGCGGAAGCTCGACCGTGATGTTCTTGAGGTTGTGTTCGCGGGCACCGCGAACCACCAGGAGCTCCTGCGGCATGACCCGACAAGTGTAGCCGGTCGCGGCGAATTCGAACAGATGTGCTACACCGCGAACCGCGGGATGCCCTGCGCCGCGACGACCTCCGCGGGGTCCAGCCGTTCGCGCACCAGCTCGGCGCGCCCGCCGGCGATGGCCACCTCGGCGGGGCCCGCATGCGACAGGAACCAGGGCATCGACTGGGTGAACCCGTAGGCCCCGGTGTCCAGCACCGCGATCAGGTCTGCCGGGCGCGGCTCGGGGAACGCCGCGAGCCGGCCAACGACGTCCAGGCTCGTGCAGAGGGGGCCGGTGATCGTCACCGGGACCAGCGGGCGTCCCTCGAGCGGGCGGTCCTGCAGCAGGGCCGATCCCACCAGCCGCAGCCGGTGCCGGCGTCCCACCAGCGCCGGGGCCAGCAGGTGGTTGATGCCCCCGTCGAGCACCGCCACGTGCCGGCCATGGAGCCGCTTCACGTCGACCACCCTCGCGAGGTACGCGCCCGACGGTCCGGAGAGGTAGCGGCCCGGTTCGACCAGGATGCGCGTCTCGCGCAGGTCGGGCCCGGAAGCCAGCCCGGCCAGCACGTTCCCGATCCCGGCCGCGAAGGAGGCCAGGTCGAGGGGTGCCTCGCCGTCGCGGTACGGGATTCCGAGCCCGCCACCGACGTCGACCAGCGCCAGCGGGAAGCCGGCCGCTCGCGCAAGCCGGACGGCGGCACCCACGGTTTGCCGGACGTGGCGGACGAGGGTTTGGGCGTCGAGGACGGACGAGACCGCGAACGCGTGGACGCCGACCGGTTCGAGGTGCTCCGACGCGACGGCACGGCGGGCCGCGGCGAGGGCGTCCTCCCACGACATGCCGAAGGTCTGCCCGTGCCGGGCGAGGCGGACGAGCACGCGTGCCCGGGTGCCGGCGGCCATCGCGGCGACCTCGACGCGTGGCACCTCGCCGGGCGAGTCGACGGCAATCGCCCGGACGCCCGACTCGACCGCGCGGCGCAGCAGGCGATCGCTCTTGCCGGGGCCGGTCACGACGATGGCCCGTGGGGCCATCCCCGCGCGCAGTGCCGCCTCCAGCTCGCCCTCCGACGACACGTCGGCGCCCGACCCCGCCGACGCCAGGGTCGCGATCACCGCGAGCGATGGGTTCGACTTGACCGCGTACGCCACGTCGACCCGGTCCGGAAGTGCTGCCCGCAGGCGTGCCGCCCGAGCGGACAGCGCATCCAGGTCGTACACGTGGAGCGGTGTGCCGAAGGTCCTCGCGAGATCACGGGGGTCCAGGCCCGCCAGCAGGCCGTCGCGCCAGATCTCGTCGGACGGGGGCGTGCCGCCCGGGGTCTCCCCGCCGCCCGGGATCTCCCCGCCGCCCGGGGTCTCCCCGCCGCCCGGGGCCTCCACGGCGGCCGCCCTCGAGGACGCGGGGAGGTGCCCCGTCGCCGCGGTGCCCCCTCCCCTCACCGCAGGGCCCCCTCGAGCGCCGTGCGCGCGGCCGTGGACCCATCGCGCGTCTTGACGATCGCCGCGCACTGCAGGGCGATCCCGTGGCCCGCCGCGAACTCGCCCCGTGCCGCCCTCGTGGCGGGCACCACCACCGCGCCCCGTGGAACGGAGAGCGGCGCCTCCGGCGTCCCCTCCAGGATCCGCTCCCCGACCAGGTCGTAGAGCCGGCTCGTGCCGGTCAGGATCACCCCTGCCGCCAGCACCGCCTCGCGCCCGACCAGCACGCCGTCAAAGAGGCCGCACTGGGCGCCCACGAAGGCGCCATCCTCCACGATCACGGGCCGCGCGTTCGGTGGCTCCAGCACGCCGCCGATCTGCGCTCCCGCCGCGAGATGCACGCGGGACCCGATCTGCGCGCACGACCCCACGAGCACGTGGGAGTCGATCATCGTGCCGTCCCCGACCCACGCGCCGACATTGACGAACGCCGGTGGCATGATCACCACGCCCTCCCCGAGGTACGCACCGGCCCGCACGCTCGTCCCGCCCGGCACCACCCGCCAGGGTCCGTCCAGCAGCCGCTTGGTGGGCAGTGCCGCGCGGTCGCGGAACTCGAGCAGCCCGCCGATCTCCCACGTGCCCATCTGCGGCAGCCGGAAGAGCGCCAGCAACTCGGCGCGGAGGGCCGCGTCCACGCGCCAGCCATCGGGAGCGGCCGGGTCGGGCCAGGCCGCGCGCCGGCGCCCCGCGTCGAGGTCGGCCAGCAGGTCGCCCGGCTCCACGGCCGCCGGACTCGCACCCGACGCTGCCAGCGCAGCCATCACGCCGCCCCCGCCGTCATCGCCGGGGCCGTGTCCGGCACCCGGATCAGCCCCTCGTCGTGCAGGAGCGCGGCCAGCCGCCCGCGGGCCGGCTCATCGAGCGGCAGGAGCGGCAGGCGCAGGCGGTCCTCGATCAACCCCATCAGGGCCAGCGCGGCCTTCACCGGCACCGGGTTCGGGCCGCCCCGGAAGTTCGCCCGGAACAGCGGCAGCCAGCGGGCATGGAGCGCCCGCGCCCGGGTCCAGTCGCCGGTCAGGGCGGCCGAGCACAGCTCGGCCAGCTCCGACGGGATCTCGTTGGACGCGACGCTGATCACGCCGTCGCCACCCATGGCCAGGACGGCCAGCGTCCAGGCGTCGTCCCCCGCCATGACGCCGAAACCGGCAGGCCGGTCGCGGATCACGGTCGCGATCTGCTCGAGGTTGCCGGAGGCCTCCTTCGCGGCGACGATCCGGGGATGCTCGGCGAGGCGCAGGGTCGTCTCCGGCTCCACGTTCGCGCCGGTGCGCGAGGGCACGTTGTAGACCACGACGGGCAGGCCGCCCTCGTCCGCGACCGCGGTGAAGTGCGCGGCGAGCATGCGCTGGTCGGGACGGTTGTAGTACGGGGCGACCACCAGCGCCGCGTCGGCCCCGAGCTCGGCCGCGCGACGCGTGGCACGGATGGTGGCCGCCGTGTCGTTGGTGCCGGTCCCGGCGATCACCACCGGCCGGCGCCTGCCGGCGCCATCGACCGGCAGGCCGGACACCGCCTCCACCGTGGCCGCGATAACCCGCTCGCGCTCCGCCGGGGTCAGGGTGGGCGACTCGCCGGTGGTGCCGCACGGCACCAGGCCGTCGATGCCCGCCGCCACCTGCCGGTCGAGCAGCCGGCGCAGCGCCGGCTCGTCCAGGGCCCCGCCGACGTCGAACGGCGTCACCAGGGCGGTGAACGCGCCGCGGATCCTGGGCGCGGAGATGGGACCTGGCGCGGGATGGGGCGCGGGCCGGGCCACCGCGCGAGCCGCCGGGCGAGCAACAGCCTCCGCCTCCACGGGGACGGGACGGACGGTCGGGTTCATCGTGCACCTCCGGGGATCTCGATACCGATCAGGTCGTCCACGACGCAGTCGAACGGATGCAGGCCGGGGCGGCGGGGCGAGCGGAGCAGCCAGTCGGCGGCGGCAACCGCGCCCATCGCGTAGGCGGACCGATCGCGGGCCGTCAGGCGCAGCTCCACGGTCTCGCCGGGAGCGTCGAACCCGACGAGATGCATGCCCGGCGAGGCGCCGGCGCGCACGCTGGCCACCTCCAGCTCGTCGGGGTCCGGGGGGCCGTCACGGGGGCCGTCTGCCAGCCGCCGCTTGGCCGGGTGGCCGTCCAGGATCCGGCGGCCGAGCTCCAGCGCGGTCCCGGACGGCCGATCCGCCTTGCCGCGCCGGTGCCACTCCACCAGGTACGGGTCGTAGGCGGGAAGGGCCCCGAACATCCGGCTGGCCGAGGTCACCAGCCGGCCGAGCATGTTGACACCGGGGCTGAAGTTCGCCGCGACCACCGCCGACGCACCGTGCTGGGTCAGCAGCGCGCCGATCTCCGCCTGGTTCACCCCCCACGCGGTGGTGCCCATCACGAACGACCGGCAGCCGCCGGCCAGCCCGGCGGCCACGTTCGGCAGCACCGCCGTGCCGCGGGAGAACTCGAACACGACGTCCGCTCCCGCGAACGTCCCCGGCGGGTGTGTGGTCGCCGGCCGGCCCAGCACGACCACTTCCTCGTCCCGCTCCCGCAGGGCGGACGCCACCGCCAGGCCCATCGGCCCGTCTCCCAGGACGATCCCTCGCATCTCGCATTCCTCCGCGCGAGGGGCCAGCGGTGGAGGTCCGTCCGTCGCCGGACACGAAAAAGCCGCGGATACCCATCGGTTCCGCGGCCCTTCGGGACCTCCGTGCCCGGAGGCCCCGTTCGTCGTCCGACGCGACGCCTCTAGGCCCGTGCCTCCCGGCAGGACCGCCAGCGCTTCGCCTTCAGTGCGACGTGGTACATGGTCGCCGGACCATACCCGGCACTCGTTGCCATGTCAATGGGTTCCAGGAACGTTGTGGGTTCCAGGAACGTGCGGCACGCCCTCCGGGGTGAGCCGGACCAGCATCACCGGGCACGGCGCGTGATCCACCACGAACCTGGCAACGTGCCCCAGGCTGTGCGGCTCGGGCGGGGTGGTCAGCTCGCCAGGCCGACACCCGACCACCACGAGCGACGCGTCGGTCTCGCCCGCGCGCTGCACGATCTCCCACTCGGGGCGTCCCCGGCCCACGCTCGTCGCGGCCGCGATCCCGAGCGCACGACGTGCGTCGTCCAGGATCGCGTCGGATCCCCGCGTCTCGGCTGCCCGCGCACGCGCATCGTATCCGGGCGGCGGAGGGTGGCCGGGGTGGCGCATGAACCGCTGCTCGAGCTCGCGTGCCGGAACCTCGTCGATCACGTGGTGGATCTCGACCTCGGCGTCCCGCGGGAGCAGCGCCCGGCAGCGTTCCCAGAACGGCTCCGTCTCCGCTCCGGCCACGCACACCAGCACGCGCGTCCCTGTCCGCGTCGCATCCCGTTCGTTCATCGCTCGCCTTTCACCCGCGCATCACCGTAGCACCAGCACCACCAGGAGCGTGGACACGACCAGGACAGGGGGCGTGACCAGCAGGCCGACCCGCAGGTAGTCGGCCGGACGGACCTCCAGTCCCCGCTCGCGCAGGATCAACAGCCACAGCACGGTGGCCAGCGACCCGACGGTGGTGAGGTTCGGTCCCAGGTCGGCACCGATGATGGTCCCGTAGGCCGCGGCCTCCCGGCTGGCACCCACCAGGTGCGCGCCCTGGATCCCGCTCACCATCACGAGCGCCATCGGCACGTTGTTGACGAGGTTGGACCCGATCGCAGCAAGGAGGCTGGCCGCGATGCCCGCCACCTGCGGCGATCCGGCGGCCCAGTTCAGTACCGATCCCACCACGCGCGATACCACGCCGAGGTGCTCCAGCGCCGCCACCAGCACGACCATCCCGCCGACGTAGCCGAGGATCTGCCAGCTCACGCCCTCGAGCGGGCGCCGGTAGATCCGGCCGAGCGCCGACGCCTCCAGCGCGAGCAGCACGACGAAGCCCGCGCAGGCAACCACGCCGAGCGGCGCGCCCACCAGCCCGCCCACGACGAATGCGATCGCGACGATCGCGAGGCCCGCCCACACGCGGGGCGTGCGTGTCCCGACCCGCTCGGGCTCACGGCGAGGCAACCGCCGCGGCACGGTCCTCCGGAAGATCCAGATGAGCGCGAAGCCGGTCAGCGTCGCGGCCGCCAGCGCGGCCGGTTCGATCGATCGCAGGTAGCGCGGCAGCGACAGCCCGAGACCGTCCAGCACCAGCAGGTTCACCGGGTTGCTCACCGGCAGGATCATCGACGCGGCGTCCGCCATGAACGTGCACGCCAGGACATATGGCAGCGCGTCGATGCCCAGCGTCACGACCAGCCCGTACACCACCGGCGTCAGGATCAGCGCGGTCGCGTCGTTCGACAGGAACGCGCTGATGACCACGCCGAGCCCGATCACCGCGGCCAGCAGCCGGCGTCCGCTGCCGTCCGCCAGCTGCGACGCGAGTTCGGCGGCGCGATCGAAGAACCCGCTCCGTTCCGCCACTGCGGCGAGGCCGGTCATGCCCACGAAGAACGCGAGCACGTTCCAGTCGGCGGCCACGGCTCGAGCCGCGTCCGCCGCTCCCACGAACCCGAGCGCAACGGCGATCGCGGCGCCCGAGAGCGCCGAGACCCACTCGGGAACGCCGCGGGGTCGGGCGATCGTGGCGGCGACCACCACCAGGAAGAGCACGGTCCCGAGAAGCGCGGGCAGCACGCTGCGAGGGTATCGGGAAGGCGCCTGGCCTGCCCGATGGAGCACGCTCCGGGCGGGGCCGGGACCGGTCACGCGCGTCCGCCGGGGTGTCTCACGCGTGGCGGGCCGGGACCGGGTCGCGCGTGGAGGGCCGGGGTGCGGTCACCGGCACCAGCGCGGGGCCAGGTCCGCTCACTAGAACACACGCGGGCCCCGGTCCGGTCGCCACCACACGCGCGGGCCGGGGTCCGGTCACTACAATCGGCCCGGGCGAGCGGGCGAGCCAATCGGCACGGGCCCGGCGAGCAGTCCGGTCAGGAGACGATGCGATGCGGCTCGAAGGGATGCGGATCGCGGTCCTCGCCGCCGAGGGCGTGGAGGACCTCGAGTACTGGTGCACGGTGATGCGCCTGCGCGAGGAGGGCGCGCGGGTGACGAGCGTGGGGATCGCTCCCGGCACGGTCCTCGGCAAGAACGGCCTGGAGGTGCCGGTGACGCGGGCGGCGACCGAGGTGGACCAGGAGGCGTTCGACGCGCTCGTGATCCCGGGCGGCTGGGCCCCCGACAAGCTGCGCCGGTATCCGGCGGTGACCGACCTGGTGGCGGGCGTGCGCGCCGCGGGCAAGCCGATCGCAGTCGTCTGTCACGGTGGTCTGGTCGCGATCTCGGCGAAGATCGTGGACGGCATGCGCGCCACCGGGTCCAAGGGGATCAAGGACGACCTGGTGAATGCCGGAGCCACCTGGGTGGACGAGCCGGCGTTCCGCGACCAGGACATCGCGTGGGGACGGGTGGTCGACGACATCCCGGCCTTCCTGCGCGAGACGGTGGAACTCTTCGCGGAGCATCACGCCCGCCACGGCTGAGGCGCGGCGAGCGGCCCGCGGCCGGGGGGCGGCGCGCAGCCGGGGCCGTCCGGGGGCGGAGGCCGACCGGAGCCGAGCCCCATCCGCGGCTGAGGCCGAGTCGCGACGGTGCCCCATCCGCGGCCGAGTCCGATCCGCGACGGAGCCCGACCGAGGCCCAGATGCACGCTTTCCTGCAAGTTGTGCACCCGTGGAACGTTACGTTCGGTGAAGCGGGCCCGCAGGCGGCCCGGGACCCCTGAAACCGCGCCGGACCTCCCCTCGCCGAGCACAACTGAACGGCGGCGCTGGACGCCAGGGCCGTCAACCGGGGAGCGGCAGAGCTCGGAGCCGACTTACCGTTCCCGTGATGCAATTTCAGCATGGTAGGAGGCCGCGTGCCGGCGGCCGACAGGAGACCGCGTGCCACCGGCCGCGGGCCAGGAGCCTCGGGGCCCTCAGCGGCCCGCAGGCCAGGAGCGGACCGCCGAGCCTGAGCATCGGCGCCGCGTGCGACGGAGCCGCCAGCGGCATGCCGCGGGCCGTGCTGCGCGGGCGAGGCGCCACGTGCCAGCGGTTCGCGGGCCTGGTGCCGCGCGCCGAGCTTCAGCGTCTCCGCCGCGGCCGCTGCCCCGAGCGACGGATCACGTTCGGCGTCACCCGGTGATCCCAGGTCTGGCGGTCGAGCCACTTCGCCTGCCAGCCGCCCTCCTCGTCGTGTTCGTCGCGGATGCCAGGCAGCCAGTCGGAGGCCGTGCCCTGGTCGGCGGCACCGCCGTCTCCGTGCGCCACGCCGTCCCCGCCCGCCAGCGCGAGCGCGGGGTCGTCGGCCGCCGGCAGCACTTCCACCGCCGAGACGCGCACACCCCCCGCATCGATATCGACCACGCCGGGGCCGCTTCGATCCGCCCGCCGCGCGCTCGGCGCCCGTCCCGGAGTCCTGCGCCCCGCCGATCCGGCCGGCGCGGGAGCGGCCCGCCCGGCGCGTCCTCCCCGTGCCTCGGCCGCTCGTTCGGCCGCGCGGCCCACCTGGACCGACGCATCCTCGTCCAGCACCCGCAGCCGGATCTGCTGGATCTCGTCGCGCAGGGCCGCCGCCTTCTCGAACTCGAGCTCGCGCGCGGCGGACCGCATCTCCGCCTCCATCCGTGAGACGAGCTGCTCCACCTGCTCGCGGCTCATCTCGGACAGCTCGCGCCCGCCGGCCGCGTCCACGTACGCGCCGGGCGCTTCTGCCACAGCTCGCAGGCGGTCGTTCAGGTCGTGAACCTCCTTGACGATCGTGGTCGGCTGGATCCCGTGCTCCGCGTTGTAGGCCAGCTGGATCCCGCGCCGCCGCTCCGTCTCCGAGATCGCCAGCTTCATGGAGTCGGTCATCGTGTCGGCGTACATCACGACCTCGCCGCCCACGTTGCGTGCCGCGCGGCCGGACACCTGGATCAGCGACCACGCGCTGCGCAGGAACCCCTCCTTGTCGGCGTCGAGAATCGCGACCAGCGTGACCTCGGGCAGGTCGATCCCCTCGCGGAGCAGGTTGATCCCGACCAGCACGTCGTAGACGCCCAGGCGCAGGTCGCGCAGGATCTGCACCCGCTCGAGCGTGTCGACCTCGCTGTGGAGGTACGAGACCTTCACGCCGAGGTCCTTCAGGTACTCGGCCAGGTCCTCGGCCATCTTCTTGGTCAGCGTGGTGACCAGGACGCGCTCGCCACGGGCCACCCGTTCGTGGATCCGGTCGAGCAGGTCGTCGATCTGCCCGCGGGTGGTCCGGACCTGCACCGGCGGGTCCACGATCCCGGTGGGACGGATCAGCTGCTCCACCACCTGCCCGCTGCGCTGCAGCTCGTATGCCGCCGGGGTCGCGCTCATGTACACGACCTGGTTGAGGTGTTCGTCGAACTCCTCGAAGGTCAGCGGACGGTTGTCAAGCGCGGACGGAAGCCGGAAGCCGAAGTCGACCAGGATCTCCTTGCGGGTCCGGTCGTTCTTGTACATCCCCACGACCTGCGGAATGGTCATGTGGCTCTCGTCCACCACCAGCAGCCAGTCGGGCGGGAAGTAGTCGAGCAGCGTCCAGGGACGTGACCCGGCCGGGCGGCGCGCGAGGTGGCGCGAGTAGTTCTCGATCCCGGAGCAGAAACCGAGCTCCCGCATCATCTCGAGATCGAAGGTGGTGCGCTGACGCAGGCGGGCGGCCTCCAGGGCGCGGCCCTCCGCCTCCATCTGCGTGCAGCGCTCCTCCATCTCGGCCTCGATGTCGACGATGGCGGCCGCGAGCTTGTCGGCCGGTGTCACGTAGTGCGAGGCCGGGTAGACCGCGACCTCCTTCCGCTCGGCGAGCACCTCCCCGGTGAGCGGGTCGATCTCCACGATCCGCTCGACCTCGTCGCCGAAGAACTGCACGCGCACCACGAAGTCGTCGTACGCGGGCTGCAGCTCGAGCGTGTCGCCCCGGACACGGAAGCGGGCGCGAGTCAGGGCCTGGTCGTTGCGCTGGTACTGAAGGTCGACCAGCTGCCGGAGGACGCCGTCCCGGCGGTACTGCCCGCCGACCCGCAGCCGGATGACGGTGGCGCCGTAATCGACCGGGGCGCCCAGGCCGTAGATGCAGCTGACCGACGCGACGATGATGACGTCCCGCCGCTCGAACAGGGCCTTGGTGGCCGCGTGGCGGAGCTTGTCGATCTCGTCGTTGCGGCTCGAGTCCTTCTCGATGTAGGTGTCGCTCCGGGGCAGGTATGCCTCGGGCTGGTAGTAGTCGAAGTAGGAGACGAAGTACTCGACGGCGTTCTCCGGGAAGAAGTCCCGGAACTCGGAGTAGAGCTGCGCGGCGAGGGTCTTGTTGTGAGCCAGGACCAGTGTCGGCTTCTGGTGCTTCTCGATGACCTGGGACATCGTGAAGGTCTTTCCGGAGCCCGTGACGCCGATGAGTGTCTGGTGCTTCATGCCCCTAGCGAGGCCGTCCGCGAGGCGATCGATGGCCTGCGGCTGGTCTCCGGTGGGCTGGAATGGGGCGACGAGCTTGAACGGGGGCACGGGCAGAGGATACCAGCAGGGCCGCGACATAGAACAGATGGACTGTTTGTGCCGCGTGCCGGTCGGCACCGACGGGTCGGGCGCGGTCGGCGCTGCGCCTGACTCCGTTCCCCGACAAGGCCCCCATGCGGGCGGACCCACAGCGCTCAACGGCGGCCGGCGCCTGCGCCCCTTACGTGCGTCTGCGTCCCTTACCGGCCCGGTCC
>JAJYEB010000034.1 GCA_021790375.1 Chloroflexota bacterium
GGGGAGGCGCAGACCGGGGACCCCGCGCCCCGGCGTCCCGCGGACCCGCCCGGGGGTTGGGGATAGACTCCCCCCATGCCCGAGCAGCCCGAACCCGACCCGAAGCCCGGCGGCCCCGGCGCTCCAGGAGCGGACGCGTCCCTCGATACCCGCCGCCTCCGCGAGACACTCGGGCGCTTCGCCACCGGCGTGACCATCGTCACGACCTTCTGCGACGCCAGCGACGATGCATCCGGGGGGTGCGGGCAGCTGCCCCATCCCCCCGGCCAGCACGCCTGGGGCACCACCGTCAACGCGTTCAGCTCGGTGTCGCTCGACCCCCCGCTCGTCCTCATCTGCATCGGGCGCGAGCGCTCCATCCACCCCGTGATCGCGTCGGCCGGGCGGTTCGCCGTGAACATCCTGGGCGAGGCCAGCCAGCAGCTCTCCGACTGCTTCGCCGGCGCTCCCTCCGCGCTGCCGCGGTCGGCGTTCTGCAACGCGCCGTTCCACCTCGGCGCCGGCGGCACTCCGGTCCTCGACGCGGCCATCGCGCACCTCGAATGCGAGGTGGACCAGGCGGTCGACGCGGGCGACCACACGATCTACCTGGGGCGGGTGATCGCGGCCGAGGCCGACGACGACCACGAGCTCCCGCTCCTGTACTTCCGGGGGCGCTACCTGCGGATCGAGCGGATGGCCACGTCCGACCTGCGCGGCAAGCCGGACGTCTGAGGTCGGTCGCGCACCATGCCGCACGTGCGGGCCAACGGGATCGACGTCCACTACACGGCGGAGGGCAACGGCCCACCGCTCGTGCTGCTCCACGGTGCCAGCTCGTCGGCGCTGGAGGACTGGTCCGCGCAGCGCCCGCTGTTCCGCAAGGTGTTCCGCCTCTACCTGGTCGACCTGCGGGGGCACGCGGGGACACGCGGCGCGCTCGGCCCGCACCTCGACACGACCGGCCTGGCGGACGACCTGCTCGCGACGGCCGACGCGCTCGGACTGGCGACGTTCCACCTGGCCGGCTTCAGCCTTGGCGGGCTGACCGCGCTCCAATTCGCGATCCGCCACGCGGAGCGACTGCGCACGCTCGTGCTGGTCGGCGTGGACCCCCAACCCGAGCCGCGGGCGAGCGTGGCGCGGGTGCTGATGGACCCGGAACGGATCGAGCGGCAGGAGCCGGCATGGGCCGCGCAGCTCGAGCGGCGACACGGACCGGTGCAGGGTCCGGGAGCCTGGCGCGACCTGATGCGCGCGCTCCACGCGGGGATGCGCACGGAAACGCCGATCGCCCCGGCCGACCTGCGGCGCGTTCGCGTGCCCACCCTCGTGGTGACCGGCGATCGCGACGTGTTCGTGCCGGTCGACCACGCGGTCGCGTTCTACCGGCAGCTGCCCGAGGCGCAGCTGTGCATCGTGCCGGACTGCGGCCACCAGGCGATGGTGCTGCGGCCGCGGATCTTCGGCGACGTCGCCGAGCAGTTCTACCGGGCCACGGCTGCCGTGGCGACCGAACGGGCCACCGCGGGCCGGAGTCCGCGAGGCTCCGGGGGCGGACCGCGCCGTGCCCCGATGCCTGGGGCGGTGCTCCCGTCCGGCACGACGCCCGGACCGTCCGGCACGCGCGATGCACCCGATCCGGCCAACGGGTCCGGCCCGTCCGACACGACCGCGCCGCCCGACACGACCGCGCCCCACCGCCCACACCCCGCAGCTGGAGGCGTCCGATGACCGAGCCGCAGCCTTCCGACCAGCCCCGCGTGCGCGTCGCGTTTCCCGCGCCCGCTCCAGCGCCCGAGCCCGGCGGCAGGCCCGAGCAGGGCCCCGAGGGCCGCAGGCTGGACGGGGTCGCCCTGGTCACCATCGACCGGCCCCGCGTCCTCAACGCGCTCGACGCCGCCACCATCGACCAGCTCGCGGGCGCGTTCGAGTCGCTCGACGCCGACCCGGCGTGCCGCTGCATCGTGCTCACCGGCGCCGGCGAGCGTGCGTTCGCCGCAGGCGGCGACATCCGCGAGATGGCGGAGGAGAGCGCGGCGGGGCTCCTTGCCTCGGACCGGTTCGCGCGCTGGGAGCGGATCGCGCGCGTGCGCACGCCTACGATCGCGGCGGTGCGTGGCTACGCGCTGGGGGGCGGCTGCGAGCTCGCGATGGCGTGCGACATGATCGTGGCGGCCGACGACGCGGTGTTCGGCCAGCCGGAGGTGCGGCTCGGGATCATCCCCGGGGCCGGCGGGACCCAGCGACTGACCCGTGCGATCGGCAAGGCAAGAGCGATGGAGCTGATCCTGACCGGGCGCAACCTGCCCGCGGCCGAGGCGGAGGTCCACGGCCTGGTGAGCCGGCTCGTGCCGTCGGAGCAGGTGCTGCCCGCGGCGCTCGACCTGGCGGAGCGCATCGCGGCCATGCCCCCGCTCGCCGTCGAGGCTGCTGTCGAGGCGATCGACGCGGCCGAGGAGCTGCCGCTCCGCGAGGGCCTGGCGTTCGAGCGACGGCTCTTCTACCTGCTGTTCGCGACCGAGGACCAGAAGGAGGGGATGCGCGCGTTCCTGGAGAAGCGACCGGCGACCTGGCAGGGCCGGTAGGCCGGGGGCGCGCGCAGGGCCGGGGGCCCGCGCAGGGCCGGCAGCGCCGGGCCGCGCAAGGCCGGTGGCCGGGGATGCCGCCGCCTAGAATCGGGCGGTCTCGACCGCCCCGAGGAGCCGCCCGTCATGCCCCGTGACCCCCATCGTTCGCTTCGAGAAGCCTGGATCGTCAGCGCCGTCCGGACGCCCATCGGCCGCTACGGCGGTGCCCTGAAGGACGTCCGTCCCGACGACCTGGCGGCACTGGTGCTGCGGGCGGCGATCGACCGGGCGGGGCTGGACCCCGCGCTGGTCGAGGACGTGGTGCTCGGATGCTCGAACCAGGCGGGCGAGGACAACCGGAACGTGGCCCGCATGGCCGCGCTGCTCGCCGGCTTCCCGGTCGAGGTTGCCGGCCAGACCGTCAACCGGCTGTGCGGATCGGGGCTCCAGGCGATCAACACGGCGGCCCACGCGATCATGGTCGAGGATGGCGAGGTCTTCGTCGCCGGCGGGGTCGAGAGCATGACCCGCTCGCCGTGGGTGATGGGGAAGCCCGGGACGGGGTTCGAGCGCGGCACGCACGAGCTGCAGGACAGCACCCTCGGCTGGCGCTTCGTGAACCCGCGCATGCCGAAGGAATGGACGATCTCGCTGGGCGAGACGGCCGAGAAGGTCGCCGACGAGTGCGCCGTGAGCCGAGAGGACCAGGACGCCTTCGCGCTTCTCAGCCAGCGCCGGGCCGTGGCCGCGATCGAATCGGGTGCGTTCTCCGGCCAGCTGGTCCCGGTGAGCGTCCCTCAGCCGAAGGGCGAGCCGGTGGTGGTCGCCCGCGACGAGCATCCCCGGGCCGACACCTCGGCCGAGGCGCTCGCGAAGCTGCGCCCCGCGTTCCGCCAGGGCGGGACCGTGACGGCGGGCAACAGCTCGGGCATCAACGACGGGGCCAGTGCGCTGGTGCTGGTCGAGGCTGATCGGGGGCGGGAGCTGGGGCTGCGTCCGATGGCGCGGGTGATCGCCACCGCGGTGGCGGGGGTGGATCCCTCGGTGATGGGGCTGGGCCCGATCCCGGCGGTCCGCAAGGTGCTGGCACGGGCCGGACTGAGCTCGGCCGACCTCGACCTGGTCGAGATCAACGAGGCCTTCGCCAGCCAGTCGGTCGCCTGCATGCGGGAACTCGAGCTGGATCCGGATCGTGTCAACGTGAACGGAGGCGCGATCGCGCTGGGGCACCCGCTCGGCGCGAGCGGGGCGCGGCTGATGACGATGCTCGTCCACGAGCTCTCCCGGCGCGGCGGCCGGTACGGGCTCGCCACGATGTGCATCGGGGTGGGCCAGGGGATCGCGACGATCGTGGAGCGCGTCGAAGGCTGACACTCGCCACGGCAGCTGTCGTCGGTCGCGGTCGAGCCTGCTGGCTCCGGTCGCGCCCGCCGGCCGCGAGGTCCCGCCTGCACCGGCGTGTCAGGCCGACATACTTTGTATGGCAGATCCGGCGCATGGGTGCGGCACGTGGCAAGCGCCACCGTGTCCGGTCCACCGTGGCCGGACGACCGTGCCTCGCGCACGATCGGTGTGCTGTTGGCGCGCCGACGCCTCGCCCCCCTGCGCCCACCAGCCGTCCCCCGCAATGCGTCACCCCGGACATACGTTGTATGGCAGACCGTGGACCCATACCGGACGAGGTCACCGAGCTCACCGGGGATGCGCCGCCACCACGCTGGGTTATGTCAGGACCCTTGCCTAAATCCGCGTGCCCCACTAGGATTGCGCCGAGCGATCGGTCCCCGCCGCTCCACGAACACCGAAACCCCGGAGGGTCGACCCCCGATGCTGAACACCGAGCCTCAGCCCATCCCCCAGGCGATGCCGCTCCAGCCCGTGGTCCGCCTGACCGACGCCGCGGCGGAGAAACTGCGCGAGCTGACCGCCGAGGAGACGAACCCTGCCATCGGGCTGCGCGTGTACGTGTACAGCGGGGGATGCTCCGGGTATCGCTACGGGATGATGCTCGAGGACCAGCCGACTGCCGAGGACCTCACGGTCGAGGTCAACGGGATCCGCGTGTACGTGGACGGCGAGAGCACGCAGTACCTCTCCGGCTCCGAGATCGACTACGTCGATACGCTGATGGGGGCCGGGTTCACGGTGAACAACCCGAATGCGGTCTCGGCCTGCGGGTGCGGAAGCAGCTTCCGGACGGCCGACTCGGCCGGCAGCCCGCACGCCTGCTCGCACTGACAACCGACTCCACCGACTGCCGCACCGCCCCGCCCCGGGGGCGGCCAGCAACCCCGAAGCCGCCGGCCCCCCACCCGGCGGCTTCCTTCGTGCCGGCTCCGGGCGGGCCGCGAGGACCCGCGCTGGATCTGTTGCTCCCGCGCGGGGCCGGATGATAGGTTTAGCCCCAGTCAACCGCGACGAATGGGAGGAGGCCGACGTGCTTGGCGAGTTCAGGGCGTTCCTGGTCAAGACCAACGCGCTCGCGCTGGCGGTGGGCGTCATCATCGGCGTCGCCCTTGGCGCCGTGGTCACGTCACTGGTCAACGACATCATCATGCCGCCCATCGGGTACGCGCTGGGCGGCGTGGACTTCTCCTCCCTGCAGATCGTGCTCGGCACCCACACCGACGCGACCGGCAAGGTGACCCAGGTCGCGATCCGCTACGGCAACTTCATCAACGTGGTGATCGCGTTCATCGTGGTCGCATTCGTGGTCTTCATGATCGCCCGCTCGTTCATCAAGGAGCCCCCCGCCGCTCCGCCCGCGCCGACCAAGACCTGCCCCTACTGCAAGGAGGCGAACGCGGTCGACGCGTCGAAGTGCAAGTCCTGCACCAGCGCCATCTGAACCTGTACTCCGGAACCCGCCTGTGTCGAGAGGCGGATCCGGAAGTGGTAGCGGTCGCCGGGATACCAGGAGCGGGAGGCCCGGACGCCACCCGGAGGCCCCACTGCTGCCCGCCTGGGGCGACGACCGGCGATCCCGTCAGTCTCCGGCGAACCGCTCTTCCTTCCACGGATCGGCGTCGTTGTGGTAGCCGTAGCGCTCCCAGAACCCCGGCGCGTCGTGGTCGAGGAACTGGAGGCCGCGGATCCACTTCGCGCTCTTCCAGAAGTAGCGCTTGGGGACCATGAGGCGGAGCGGGTACCCGTGCTCGGGCTCCAGCGGCGCCCCGGCGTAGGAGTCGGCCAGCAGCACGTCGTCGTCGTCCAGCACGTCGAGCGGCAGGTTGGTCGTGTAGCCCTGCTCGCAGTGCGCGACCACGAACCGCGCCGAGGGCTTCAGACCCGCGCGGTCCAGGATGGCCCGGATCGGGACGCCGGCGAAATCGGCATCGAGCTTGCTCCAGCGGGTCACGCAGTGGATGTCGCAGTGCACGCTCTTGCGTGGCAGTGCCTGGAACTCGGTCCAGGAGAGATCGAGCGGCCGCTCCACCTCGCCCCAGACCTTGAAATCCCACGTCGCGAGGTCGGTGCGGGGGACGGACCCGTAGTGCAGCACGGGCCACTTCTCGGTGAGGTACTGGCCGGGAGGAATGCGACGCTTCTGGTCGTCGGAGGGGCGCGGACGTCCGAAGAGGCGGTCCATGGGCCGGAATGATAGCGGCCCCCGTGCAGGAGCCTGAGGGCAACCCGCCGGGCTACGCCTCAGCCCGAGTGGCAGCCCGCCGGGCTACGCCTCGTCGAGGCCCCGCACGATCGCCCGCATGATGACGCGGGCCGCCTCGGCGCTCTTCCCGCCGAGCCGCTGGCCCTCGTCCTGCGCCAGCGCCAGCCGGAGATCGCCCATCGCCCGGGCCAGGAAGGGCGTTCGCTGCAGATCACCGGCCGCGAATGCTTGCTCCAGCCGGTCCAGCACAAGGAGCGCGTTGTCGGTCGGATGGCCCCTGGCCGCGGCCAGTTCCCGGATGTCGGCGCGTGCCCGCTCGGCGGCGCCCGGGTGCCCGTCGGCGCCCGCCTGCCCGGCCGCATCCGGGTGCCCGTCGGCGCCCGCCTGCCCGGCCGCATCCAGGCGCCCGTCCGTGCGTGCCCGTTCCGCCGCGTCCCCCTCCGTCGCCATCTCGTCGACTCAGCGCCGTCCGTAGCGGAGCGGCTGGCCCCCGGCCGTGTCCCGGTCACCGTCCCGGCCCGTGTCGGCGCCGTCGTCCGGCCCCCCGGCGGCACCACGCGCCGTCCGCCCGCCCGGCACGCCACGCGGATGCAGCCTGCGCCAGTCGCTCTCCAGGATCCCCATGTGGATCTCGTCCCAGTACGACCCGTCGCGCCAGACGGCTTCCCGGCTGCGGCCCTCGACGCGGAACCCGACCTTCTCGTAGGCCCGCACCGCGCGCGTGTTGAACTCGAACACGCTCAGGCCCACCCGGTGGAGGGTCAGCGCGTCGAAGGCGTGGGCGACCATCAGCTCCGTGGCCTCGGTGCCGTATCCGTGCCCCCAGCAATCGTGCTCGCCGATGGTGATGTGGAAGAGGACGCTGCCGTTGTCGGGGTCGAGCGCGCTCAGCGTGGTGGTGCCGATCAGGCGGTCGCCCTCCGCCAGGTGGATGGCGTACGCGAACGCGTCGGGCGACAGGAGCCGCAACTGGAAGTACCGGCGCACCTCGTCGTCCGACACGGGTCCGACCTGGAACCGGGTGAGCCGCGCAACTTCCGGATCGCGGTACCAGCGAAGGATTGCGGGGAACTGGTCGGAACGGTGCCGCCGGAGAAACACGCGGCGTCCGCGGATGGTGTCCGGGTGCCAGCGGGCGGGATCGATGTCGAGGGCCATCGGGAATCCGATGCTATACCATCGCCGGCATGCGCCGGTGGGCGGAGATGGCGTCCGGGGTGGCGGCCACGTCGCGGACCTCGGAGAAGGTGGCGAACCTCGCGGCGTACCTCCGGTCTCTCGACCCCGAGTCCCTCGAGGTCGCCTGCGTGTTCCTGACGGGGCGACCGTTTCCCGCGTCGGATCCACGCTCGACCGGCGTCGGATGGGCCGCCGTCCAGGAAGCGGTCGAGCGCGCCGCCGGTGCCTCCCCCAGGGCCTTCGGCGAGGCCTACGATCGCTCCAGCGACCCGGGGCGGGCGGCGTTCGAGGTGCTGTCCGCGCGGGAGACCCGGGAGCGGGCCGCGACACGTGAGGCAGCGTCGATCGCGGACCGGGCGGCCGCCGACGAGCGTGCGCCAACCGGCCGATCGCCTGACACGGGCCCCAGCCTGCCCGAGGTCCAGGCCGCGTTCGCCTCGATCGTGGACGCGCGGCGCCCGGCGGCACGGGTGGACCGCCTCGTGGACCTCTTCGAGCGGCTCGATCCCCTGGCCGTGATGTACGTGGTGAAGGTCCTGAGCGGTGATCTCCGGATCGGGCTGCGCGGGGGCCTGCTCGAGTCGGCCATCGCCGATGCCTTCGATCGGCCGCTGGCGGACGTGCAGCGCGCGGTCATGGCCAGCGGGGACGTCGGGGAGGTCGCGCGGCTGGCACGGGACGACCGGCTCGGCGACGCGCGCCCCACGCTGTTCCGGCCGCTGCTCCCCATGCTCGCGTCCCCGGCGACCGACGCGGCGGAGATCGTCGCCCGGCTGGGGACGCCGCTGTGGGCCGAGGACAAGTACGATGGCATCCGGGCACAGCTGCACAAGGCGGGCACGGACGTGCGGTTGTACAGCCGCGACCTGCACGACATCGGCGGGCAGTTTCCGGACGTCGTCGACTCGGCCAGGGAGATGGCGTGGGACGGCGTCCTGGACGGTGAGCTGCTGGCGATGGCCGAAGGCAGGATCCTGCCGTTCGCCCGGCTCCAGGCCCGGCTGGGACGCAAGGAGCCGGATGCGGAGGTGCTCGCCACGGTACCGGCCGGGTACGTCGCGTTCGACGTGATCGCGGCCGGTGGCGGTGAGCCCGCGGATGCCGGGACCGGCGCCGCCGACCCCTCGGCCCGCGTCACGCCCCTGCTCGAACGTCCTTTGTTGGAGCGGCGCGCCGTCCTCGAGGCCCTGCGGCTCCCCGGGCGGATCGTCGTCGGCCACCTGGAACATCCCGCGACCGCCGGGGAACTCGACGCGGCGTTCGACGCGGCGCGCGCCCGCGGCAACGAGGGGCTCGTGGTGAAGGATCCGGCGAGCGGGTACACACCCGGCCGGCGCGGTCTCGCCTGGCTCAAGCTCAAGAAGGCGCTGGCCACGCTCGACTGCGTGGTGGTCGGGGTGGAGCTGGGACACGGCAGGCGCCACGGCGTCCTGTCGGACTACACCTTCGCCGTGAGGGACGACCGGCCGGGACACGAGGGCGAGCTGGTGACGGTGGGCAAGGCATACAGCGGGCTGACCGACGCCGAGATCGCCGACATGACGCGCTGGTTCGAGGCGCACACGCTGCAGCGCCACGGACGCTACCGGCTGGTGGAGCCGAGCGTGGTGGTCGAGGTGGCCTTCGACCGCGTCCAGCGCTCGGCGCGGCACGCGTCGGGGTATGCGATGCGGTTCCCCCGGATCGCGCGGCTGCGGCCCGACAAGCGGCCGGCAGAGGCCGATGCGCTCTCGTCGGTGGCGGCGCTGGCGAGCTGACGCTGCAGCGAGGTGGTTCCCCCCGGCCGCACGTTCCAGCATACTCACGGCATGGAGCACCTCGTCTTCAACTACGGCGAGCCACGACCCCAGTTCGACCCCGGCCTGGGGGTAGTCAGACCGCGACAGCTAGTCCTGTACACCGACGTGTTCGTGGTCCACGGAACGCTCCAGACGTCCGCGCGCCGGCTGTCCGATGCGCTCAACGTACCGGGCGAGCCGTTCCTGGTGCTGGAGGACGTGACGTTCGACGAACACGGCACGGGCGCCGCTGTGGAGCATGCCGCGTACGCCCAGGTCAACCTGTCGACCGTGCTCTTCGCCTACGAGCCCGGCGACCAGGCAAGCACGCCGCCCGAGCTTCGCACCATCAAGGTCACGCAGTCCGCGCTGGTCCGGGTCCCGCCGTTCCAGGTGATCGGCGACATCCATCTCCTCCCCGAGCGCGAGCTGCGGCAGGCGCTCCAGGAGCTGCTCGGCAGGTTCGTGCCGATGACGGACGCGACGTTCTGGTCCGAGCCCCTCGGCGTGCCGCGCACCGAGGTGTCGATGATCGCGTTCAACCACGCGCGGTCGCAGATCCTGGCTCCGTACGACGGCGAGGGGACCGCCGGGGCCGCTCACTGAGACCGTCGGCAGCCCGGGGGGACCTCCTCAGCGGTTGACCGGCAGGTCCATCCGGGCACCCCACTCCGCCCATCCCGCGTCGTAGACGGCGACGTCCGCGTACCCGAGGAGCGCGAGCGCCAGCGCGACCTTCGCGGCGCCGATCCCGCTCCCGTCGTAGACCACGATCCGGCGGTTCCTGGAGACACCCGCCCGCGCGAACACGTGCGCCAGTCGATCGGGCGGCAGGAAGTGCTGGCCGTCGCCCTCGGTGAGCAGCACCGCCGGAACGTTCACCGCGCCGGGGAGACGCCCGAGGCGGGTCGAATCGCCCTGCTGCCCGGCGAAATCCGCGGGGCTCCGGGCGTCGATCACCTCCACCTCGCTCGATCCCACCAGGGCCCGCACATCCGAGGTTGACAGCCGGCGCCGGGGATCGAGTCTGGGGGTGAACGTCGATGCCTCCGGTGGCCGCTGCGCGGTGGTCGACGGGCGGCCGCTGGCGACCCAGGCCGGCCATCCCCCGTCGAGCACCCGGGCCGAGTCGAATCCATACGTCTGCAGGCTCCACCAGACCCGGCTGGCGTACAGCGAGCCGGTGTCGTCGTAGCAGATGACCGTGGTGCCGTCCCCGACGCCTGCGCGCGACATCGCCGCGGCGAACCGGTCCGGGCGCGCCAGCTGCAGGGGGGTCGGGTCGTCCGGGTCGATCAGGTCGTTCTTCCAGTCGACGAAGACGGCGCCCGGGATGTGCCCCTCCGCGAAGAGGCGGTGGGCGGATTCGTCCGCGCGCCAGCGGCAGTCGAGGATGCGCGCCGACGAGCGCGGGATCTGTTCGGCGACCCAGTCGACGGTGGCGAGCAGCTCCGGTCGGGCGAAGGCTGGGGGCATCGCCGGTATGATAGCCGCCGATGGACCGGCCGCGACCCGACGAACAGGCGAGGGTCGACGCGGCGCGGGCGGAGTTGCCGGCCGTCG
>JAJYEB010000035.1 GCA_021790375.1 Chloroflexota bacterium
CGCACGAACTACGGTTCTGAACCCGGTCGGCGCAGCATCGACGAGGTCCGGCGGTCGGCGGACGTTGACGCAAGACTCCGCCCTGGTTGGCCTGTTCGGGAGGCGCATACCGGAACCACCTCGTTTCTGGACGGCCTCGGCGTAGGCCGCGCTGAGCACGAACGCGGGCTCTGTCGCGCGACCCCCTTCTGGTCCGTCCTGTCTCCGGCCCCGTGAGTAGACGACCCCAGGCGACTCCCGACGGCGCAGAATCCGGCTCTCATGGGTCATGTCAACGTCGTCCGACTCGGTTCCCTCGTCGTGATCGCCGTGGCGGCCGCCTGCACCGCCTCCCCGTTCCCCGCCGTATCGCCCACCCCCATGCCCAGCCGCTGCCCGCCCGGCACGCTGTGCTACGTGCCCAGCACGTCGCCCACCACCGCCAGCTCGGCCGAGCGCCCGACGCCGCGCCCCGCCGGCTTCACCTTTGGGATGGTGCCGCTCCCGCCGGTCTCGGGCGGGTTCCTCTCGATCGCGGACGTAGCCGCCGCCGGCCCTCGGTTCGTGGCGATCGGGCGGGCCACCGATCAGGGCGAGGCGCTCGTGCTCATCTCGCCCGACGGGCGCGTCTGGTCCCGCGTGCCCGACCAGCCGGCCTTCCACGACGCGGCGGGTGCCGTGGCGATGGAGGCGGTCGCCTCCCGATCAGACGCCCTGCTCGTCGCGGTGGGCATGGTGAGGAACCGGGCGGGACACGTGCTGCACGGCGCGGCCTGGTGGAGCCGCGACGGGGAGCACTGGCAGCGCGCGCCGGAGCCACCCTCGTTCGCGGGCGCCGACCCAGGAGCAGCGGGGCTCCTCGCCACGGCGACCGGCTTCGTGGCCGCGGGCAGCCGCGCCGGCCAGCCGGCCATCTGGACCTCCCCCGACGGACGCACCTGGACGCTCGCCACAACCCCGACCCCGCCGGACGGTGCGTCCCTGTCGGCCATGGGCGCGGGCGGTCCGGGCCTCATCGCGGTGGGCGGCGCGCCGGCGACCTCCTCGCGCTACCGGGTGCCGCTCTGGACCTCGTCAGATGGGGGACAGCACTGGACGCAGGACCCGGGTGCTCCCGGACCGGTGCCCGAACTGGACCCGATGGGCTACGCCTTCACCGCCGTCGCCTGCCGCCCGGGTCTGTGTGTGGCAGGCGCCAGGCTCGACCCGGGCCCGGGCCAGGACTTCGCCGGCGTCTCGCTGTGGCGCTACCTCTGGACCTCGTCCGATGGCCTTCACTGGACCGGCCAGAACATGACCACGACCACCCGCGGGCCACAGCTCGACGAGGTCACCTGGACCGGGACGGCGTTCGTCGCCTCGGGCGACTACCCGCAGGGTGCGGAGCGCCGCGCCTGGTGGTCATTGGACGGGCTCACCTGGCAGGAGGTCCCCCTGCCAGCCGCGGCGAGCACCCTGCCCTCCTGGACCCGGCTGGTGACGGTCCATGGCCTCGTGTTCGCGGAGACCGGCATGGCCAACGAGCGGGGCACGCTCTGGCTCGGGGTGCCGAGCTCGTCGTAGCCAGCGCCGCGACGGAGCTCAGCCTGCCGCCATCAGATGCCGCCGGAGGCCCTGCGCCACGATGCGGACGATCACCCGTAAAGGCTCGGCCCGACTCCTCTCGCCGCGACCAGCCAGTCCAATCCCCATTCCGAAGGGTGATCCCTGCGGCTCGTCCGGTTTGTCATCGCGTCTCGCCGAGCGCGGCCACCGCACCGGTATACTCGGGGTATGAAGACGGCCATCTCCGTTCCCGATGACCTGTTCGCGCAGGTGGACCGCCTCGCGAGGCGTTCGCGCCGCTCCCGAAGCGAGGTCTACAGCGCCGCGCTGCGCGAGTACGTCGCGCGTCACGCTCCCGACGAGGTGACGGCGGGCCTCGATGCCGTGCTCGCCGATCTCGGCCAGCCTGATGCGGCCGACTTTACCGGTACAGCAGCGCGCCGGACGCTCGCGTCGACCGAGTGGTGATCGCGCAGGGCGAGGTCTGGTGGGCTGACCTCAGCGACCCGACCGGATCGCAGCCCGGGTTTCGCCGTCCCGTCGTGGTCGTGCAGGGCGACGCGTTCAACGCGAGCAGCCTTCGCACGGTTGTCTGCGTCGCGCTGACGAGCAACACCCGCTGGGCCGCCGCTCCCGGCAACGTGCTCCTGACCCCCAGGGCCACCGGACTCCCGAAGCCATCCGTCGCCAACGTGTCCCAGCTCGTCACCCTCGACCGCAGTGCGCTGACAGAGCGGGCCGGTCGCCTGTCCGCTTCGAACCTCGAGCTCGTTCTCGCAGGAATTGACGTGGTGCTCGGCCGGGGCTGATCGCGTGGCGCGCCGGTTTGTCGGGGCAATGCCTCTCGCCCCGACCATTCCCATCTGTGATTGCGTCGTCAACGACCCATCCCGCCTGGCCGCGTAGCCCAGCAGCCAGGCGTTCTCGTTCTCCTGCGGGTGCAGCGCGACGACGTCCGGCCCCTCCACGTCGATCCGGCTGAACAGCTCGTGGACGGTCTCTTCCCGCAGCTGGTCGGGTACCGCGGGATCCTGTGGGGTGCCATGACTCGGCCGTCACGCTGCTGTCTCGTGTTCCTGGATGAGGCCACCGAGGCGATCGCGTCGGCGGATCTGGGCCGGTGACGCTCGGGCGACCGGCAGCGCGGCGAGGGCCGCCGCCGGCGCTCGCCGCGCAAGACTCCGGTGCGGCTGGCGCGCGTTGTTGTGGGCGACGTATTCGCGCACGCCAGCCTCGAGCCGGTGGCGGTGGAGGATCAGGATCCAGTCGAGACACTTCCGGCGGAGCGTACCGCTCCAGCGCTCGCAGATCGCGTTGGCCCGTGGCGCCCGCACGGGGCTCTTGATCACGCGCAGGCCCTCCGACCGGAACACCTGGTCGAACGAGGCGGGGAAGAGCGCGTCGCGGTCGTGGAGGAGGAACTTGCGGTCGGTGATCTGTTGCTCCAGCCGCAGGCCGAGGTTGCGCGCCTGCTGGGTCACCCGGGCCGCGGTCGGGTGCGCCGTCACGCCGCCCAGATGCACGCACCGCGTGTCGAGCTCGATGCAGACGAGCACGTACAGCCGGCGGAGCAACACCGTGTCCACCGTCAGGGAGTCCGTCGCGAGGATCCCTGCCGCCTGGGACTGCAGGAAGGCGCGCCACGATTGCCCGAACCGACGACCCGCAGGATCGAGCCCCGCTCGCCGCAGGACGCGGCGGATGGTCGTGGCTCCCACCCGCCTGCCGAGCCCCTGCAGCTCGCCCGCTATTCGCAGGTACCCCCCCGCGCGGGTTCTCCCGGGCGAGGCGCAGGATGAGCGCGACGAGCTCCCGATCGATTGGCGGCCGGCCGGCGTCGTGTCGCCCGTAGGTCCAGCGCCGTGCTGCCAGCCGCCGGTGCCAGCGCAGCAGGGTCTCCGGTCGGACGACGAAGCTCGACCAGCGCTTCCGGGGAAGCAGCCGAGACGCCGCGGCCAGGAAGATCCGATCGGTGTCGGTGAGCCTGGGTCTGGGGACCTGCCGGTGCAACACGGCCACCTCGTGGCGCAGGACGACGATCTCCATGTCCTTAGCGCGACTGGACCGCAGGCGCAGCGTCACGAGTTCGAGCAGGCGGCACGTCAGGACGTAGAGCACTGAGATCAGCGCACAGAGCCCCCTCCAGGAGAGACGATCGGCAAGGCCACGGTAGCGCCCGCAGTCCGGATCTTGGCACCCCCCAGGCGGTGTGATCTGATATTGGCATCCCACACCCCACACGCGATTCCACTCGACCCTGGTTGTACGGATAGACCGCAGCTGCTATTGTCTACAATAGACATGGACGGGCGCCCGCTGGCAGACTCTCTCTTCGCTGCGCCCGACGCGGCGGCCACCCGGGATGGCGTGGCCTGCCTGGAACGCGGTCCCGTGGTCGAGGTCGTGCTCGACCGCCCGCATGTCCTGAACGCCCTCAACCTCGCGATGTGGCGCAGGCTCGCGGCCCTGTTCCGCGAGCTGGCCGAGCGCGAGGACCTGCGCGTCGTCGTCGTCCGCGGCGTCAACGGACGGGCCTTCAGCGCGGGCGCCGATATCGCTGAATTCATGGATCTGCGCGTGGGCCGCGAGGGGGCCGACGGGTACAACGCTTCGATCGCCGATGCGCTCCTCGCCATTCGGGAACTCCCGGTGCCCACGGTGGCGATGATCTCGGGGCCCGCGGTGGGTGGCGGCTGCGAGCTGGCCGCCGCCTGCGACCTCCGGATTGCCTCCTCGACGGCGCGGTTCGGCATTCCGATCGGGCGGCTCGGCGTGACGCTGGGCGCCGTGGAGGCGGCGTCTCTCGTGAGCCTGGTGGGGCCGAGCCAGACCAAGCGCATGATCCTGACCGGCGAACTGCTCGGGGCGGACGAAGCCTTGCGTATTGGCCTCGTCGATCGGGTCGTGGCGGAGGAGCGGCTCGAGCAGACGACCCGAGACGCGGTGCAAGCGATCGTAGATGCCGCTCCCATCGCGGTCCGGGCGAACAAGCTACTGGTGAACGGGCTGGCGTACGGGCGAGGATCGGACCATGCGTCGAGGCTCGACGAGCTGACGACCGCCGTCTACGATGGAGACGACCTGCGCGAGGGCATCCGCGCGTTCCTCGAGAAGCGTGCACCACGGTTCGGACCGGGACGCGATGGCGGCTGAGCGCGCGCAGCCGCTGGAAGGCGTCACGGTCGTCGACGTAAGCCGGTACCTGTCGGGGCCCACGGCGACGATGCTGCTAGGCGACTTGGGCGCGGCGGTCATCAAAGTCGAGGGTCTACCGCGGGGGGACTCCGCGCGCGAATCGGGGCCCTTCCAAGACGCCGAGAGCGTCTACTTCATGGCGTCGAATCGGAACAAGCGCAGCATCGCGGTCGATCTGCGCCATCCGGACGGGCTTGCGCTCGTGCGGCGGCTGGCCGGCAGGGCCGACGTCTTCGTGCAGAACTTCAAGCCCGGGACGGTCGAGAAGATGGGGCTCGGGTTCGAGGACCTCGCATCCCTGAACCCGCGGCTCGTCTACTGCTCGATCAGTGGTTTCGGAGTCGACGGCGCCGGGCGCAATCTCCCGGGGTTCGACCAGAGTGCGCAGGCCATGTCAGGGTTGATGAGCGTCACGGGGACCGAGCAGACGGGTCCGCTGCGGGTCGGGATCGCCATCGGCGATTCGAGCGCGGGCGTGTTCGCGGCGCTCGGCATCGTGACGGCCCTGTTCCAGCGGGAGCGCACCGGCGTGGGCCAGCACGTCCGCACCTCGTTGATGGAAAGCCTGCTCTCCCTGCTCTCGTACCAGGCACAGAAGTACCTGAGCCTGGGCATGATCCCCGGCCAGGATGGCAACGACCACCCGCTCATGTTCCCACAGGGAACGTTTCACGCTCAGGACGGGCCGTTCACGATCGCGAGCGGCAACGACGCGATGTGGCGAACGCTCTGCGGCATCGTGGAGGCTCCGGACCTCGGGGTGGATCCCCGTTTCCAGAGAAATGCGGACCGCATGCGGAACCGCGTGCTCCTTCGCACGATCCTCGAGGAGCGCTTCCGCGCTCGGCCGGTGGCGTACTGGCTCGAGGCGATCAACCGGGCGGGGATCCCGGCTGCCCCCATCTACGACATCGAACAGGCGCTGATGTCCGCCATCACCGCGGACCTCTCGATGGTCGTCGAGGCGGACCACGCCACGCTCGGCCGGATGAAGTTGCTGGGCACGCCGGTCAAGGTCGGCGATGCCGATCTGCAACCCCGGTCCGGGCCGCCGGTGCTCGGCCAGCACACGGTCGAGATCTGCCGGGAGGCGGGGCTGACGGACGAGGAGACTGCTCGTCTCCTGGGTGCTCATGTCGTGCGTTCGGCCGGAGCTCCCACGTGACGCAGTTGCCGACCGGGGACCACAATCGGTTCGCGGAGCGCATCGCCTCGCCCTCCGAGCCGCGCGCCCAGCCGGTTGCGCCGACGTCCCGCGGTCGCGTCGACCCGGCGGCCCGGTCATTCGGGCGGAGGCTGCCGTTCCCCGATTCCGTCTGGTCAGAGCAGCCCATGGCAGTCGCGGTAACGGGCGCCGCCCGCATGCTGCTCGGCCAGGGGAGCTGGCGTGGACGCGTGCAGTCGGCACCGCACGGGAGCGTGAACATCCGGTGCGACAGCGCGGGACCCCTCGCGTGGGTCAGCCTGCACGCGCCGGGGACGCCTGTCTCTCCGGCCGGCGTGCTGTGCCGCACGTGGCCTGCTGTCAAGCCGGTCGTCGGCCAGCCCGCGTTCGGCGCTCCGGGATGGATCGCCATCCCCGGCTGGATGACGGTGGCGTGGCACCGGTCTGAGCCAATCGAGTCGGCGCTCCCACCCCGGGCTCCGATGCCGGACATCCCGGCCTGCCTGCGGGAGGCGCGTCCAGCGTCGCCGGGCGCGCTGCTCGGCGCCGTGTCGGCCGTCATCGATCCGCCGGGAGCGGTCGCGGGGCAGATCGACCGACGCGCGCTCCCAGCGATCGCACGGCTGCACGCCGCCACGCTGCGGCTCCACGCGCCCGGGGCGTTGTCATCGGCGTGCGATCTGCTCGGGCTCGGGCCCGGATTGACCCCCGCCGGCGACGATCTGCTCGTCGGGTGGGCGATGGGACTGGCGGTGGGTGGTCCCCGCGCGTCGCGCTTCCGGGGAGCGCTCGCGGAGCCGTTGCTGGAGGCGGCCAAGACGCGGACCGGGTGGCTGAGCCGGGCGTTCCTCGCCACGGCCCTCTCCGGTCATGCGGCACCGACGCCACGAGCCTTCGTGTCGAGCCCGGACGGAGCCGCTGCCATCGAGGTCGCGCGCCTCGGGAGCACGTCGGGAGCCGACCTGCTGGGAGGCTATCTCTTGGCCCGACACGCAATCGCCGTGTCCGCGAGTGCCGATCCATGTCCGCAGTAGCGTCGTCCGAGGGTCGCCGTCCCCTGGGGACGCGGGCCGCCGGCCACAGCAGCGCTCCGGGCGTCGCCTCGTCGTCGCACGTGGCGGACGGGGGATCGGCGCCGGCTGTGCAACTCTTCGTGACCTGCATGATCGACCTGTTCCGGCCCCGGGCCGGGATGGCCGCCGTGCGGGTGCTCGAGCGGCGCGGCGTGGCCGTGGAGTTCCCCACAGGCCAGACGTGCTGCGGCCAGTTCGCCCACAACGCGGGGTACCGGCGCGAGGCCGCCGCAATGGGCCGCCAGCTCGTGCGCGCGTTCCAGCCTGCCGGCGACCTCGGCACGTCCGACGGCCGCGGGAGAAGGACCGCGGGCAGCGACCCCGCGGCGCGCTCGCCGTCGGCCGACGTCCCGGTCGTCGCGCTCTCCGGCTCCTGCGCCGCCATGGTCGCCCACGAGGTCCCGGCCCTGCTCGAGACCGATGCGCTTGAGCGTGGCTGGGGCCAGCAGAGCGCGGCGCGGTGGCGGGCACGGGCAGAGATCCTCGCGGGACGGGTGATCGAGCTCAGCGCGTGGCTCGACCGGGCGGACGCGGCGCCACGGTCCGGCGCTGGCAACGAGCCCCGTGCGGCCGCGGAGGGCACGCGAGACGAGGTAGACGTGGTCCCCGCCGGTTCCACGGCCCCAGCCCCCGTCGGCCCACTCCCGGTCGCCTGCCACACCGGCTGCCACATGCGCCGGCTGCTTCACAGCACCGAGCCGCCGATGCGGGTCCTCCGGTCCGCCGGGACCGCCCCGGAGGAACCGCCCGACGCGGACCAGTGCTGCGGCTTCGGGGGAACCTTCGCCCTACGCGAGCCCGAGCTCTCCGCCGCGATGGCCGACGCCAAGCTCGAGGCGTTGAGCGTGCTGCGCGAGGCGGGCGCGGCCGCCCTCGTGGGCACCGACCTTGGTTGCCTGATGCAGCTGGGCGGCCGGCTGCAGCGCCGGGGTGACTCCTTCCCGGTCCTCCACCTCGCCGAGCTCGTCGACGCTGCAGACTGCGAGGGGCTCACCCGCGAGGGCTTGGAGCGGGCCGCGAAAGCCCACGGAGACGCGGACTGATGGCCGGTTTCCTGCCCGCACCTGCCACGCCGTGGCCCGAACGACGGGATCGCGCCCTTGCCGACCGCACCCTCCGCGGAGCGATTTCCCGGACCACCCACCATCTCGCCGCTCAGCGCCGGGAGGCGTACGCGGGTTACCCGCGAGGCGAGGAGCTGCAGGAGCAGGCCCTCGCCTCGCGGCGGGCCGGCGTCGCGCGACTGGACGAGCTCATTGCCACGGCAAGCCGCAACGTCGAGGCCCGCGGCGGTCGGGTCGTCCGGGCGGCCGGCCCCCTGGATGTCGCGCGCCATGTACTGGACGTCGCGCGACGGCGGAACGCGCTGCGCGTGGTCAAGTCCAAGTCGATGGCCACCGAAGAGATCGAGCTCAACCGGCGGCTCGAGGCGGGCGGCCTGAAGGTGCGCGAGACCGATCTCGGCGAGTACATCATCCAGCTCGCGGGGGAGCACCCGTCGCACATCATCGTCCCGGCCGCGCACAAGACGCGCGGCCAGATCCGCGAGCTCTTCGATGCCGAGGCTCGCGCGGTGGGGACGGCGCCGCCGGCCGACGAGAGCACGCCCGCCCTCACCGCCTTCGCCCGGCGCCAGCTCCGGGAGGATTTCCTTCGCGCGGACATCGGGATCTCGGGCGGCAACTACCTCGTCGCCGAGACGGGCACCCTGGTGCTGATCACCAACGAAGGCAACGGGCGGATGTCGACCACGCTGCCCCCCGTTCACATCGCGGTCGTGGGCATCGACAAGGTCGTGGCGAGCTGGGCCGATCTTGGCGTGCTGCTCCAGCAGGCGCCGCTGTCCGGCACGGGGCAGCGCCTCACCACGTACGTCAGCCTGATCAGCGGACCGCGTCGCGCGGGCGAGCTGGACGGTCCCGACGAATTCCACCTCGTGCTCCTCGACAACGGGCGGCACGAACTCCTGGATACCGAGTACGCGGACACGCTGACCTGCATCCGCTGCGGGTCGTGCCTGAACGTCTGCCCGGTCTTCCGAACCGTCGGCGGCCACGCCTACGGCAGCGTCTACTCGGGGCCGATCGGCATCGTCCTGACGCCACTCTTGGGCGGCCTGGCGCAGGCGGCCGAGCTCCCCGAATCGGCCTGCACCCTCTGCCACGCCTGCCGCGACGCCTGCCCCATGGACATCGACCTCCCGCAGCACATCCTGTCGCTGCGCGAGCGGGAGGTGACGGAAGGTTTGACGGCGCGGAGCCTGGACCTCACGTACGAGGTCTGGGCGCGGTTGTGGGCCAGCCCCGCCGGCTATCGCTCCACCACCCGCCTGGCCCGTCTGGGGCAGCGTGCGTACGTCCGGAACGGGACCCTCGGACGAGTCCCCGGCCACCTGCCGCCGCCGGGCCTGCTGGCGGGCTGGCTGTCCACCCGCGACGCGCCGCCCGTGGCAGCCGAGACGTTCCACGAGTGGTGGGCGCGGACCAGGGGAGAGACCTGATGCCTCGCGGGGCCGCGACGCTGGCACGGACGGCACCGGGGCCCGAGTCACTCGTGGGGCTCTTCGCCGAGCGCGTTCGCTCGCTCGGCGGCAGGGTCTGGCTGGCTCCCGGAGGCCGCGAGGAGGTGCGGCGCACCCTGCTGACGGCGATCGACGAGCTCGTTCCGGCCGAGGCGAAGCAGGGATCGCCACGCGTGGTCGCGTGGACCGTCGACGAGCTCGAGCCGCTCGATCTTGCCGGGCTGCTGCGAGGCGCGGGGATCGGGTACGTGCCGTGGCGACGGGAGGCGGGCGAGACGGAGGACGCGGCGCGCGCGCGGCTACGTGCCGCGTCGGCGGCAGGCGCGGTGGGACTCACCACGTGCGCCTGGGCGGCCGCCGAGACTGGCACCGTCGCGCTGTATGCGGCTCCGGCGTCCGGGCGCCTCGTGAGCCTGCTACCGGGCGCGCACCTTGCCCTCGTGCGGCCCACTCAGCTGGTTCTGGGGATCCCGGAGGGTCTCGAGCTGCTGGCTCGCGGGGCTGGGACCTCGGGCGGCCTGCCCGCCACGGTGAGCCTGGTCAGCGGTCCGAGCCGCAGCGCCGACATAGAGGGCGACATCTCGATCGGCGTGCACGGGCCGGCTCGGCTGGGCGTCGTCGTGGGCGACTGGTAGGCGCAGAGCGTGCGCGGCCGCGATCGAACCGGCGCCGTCGTCACCGGCCGAGCCGGGCGCCCCGCGGGATGGCCTGCGTGGACGGCGCGCGGCAACCTACGCCCGGCGCCCTGATGAGGGCTGATTTCATGAGACTCGATGGCGACGTGGCTCTGATCACCGGCGGCGCATCCGGGATCGGTCGTGCCATCGCGCTCCTGTTCGCGCGGGAAGGCGCGGCCGTCGCCGTCGCCGACCTGCGACGCGACTCGCGGCTCGAGGAGGAGGTGCCCGATACGGTCACTGCGATCCACGCGGAGCATGGACGCGCCATGTTCGTCGAGACCGACGTCTCCGATAGCGCCGCCGTCGGTCGCATGGTCGCAGCGGTCGGGGGGGCACTGGGCGCGATCACGATCCTCGTCAACTGCGCCGGAGTCTTCCTCCGGAACAGCGTGGTTGACATCTCGGACGACGAATGGTCGCGCACCATCGCCATCAACCTTGGCGGCTACTTC
>JAJYEB010000036.1 GCA_021790375.1 Chloroflexota bacterium
TCTGGGAAGCCGAGCGGCTCTCCGATTCGATCGTCCACCGCCACCGCGCGGCCGGCTGGCCGTTCGTGCGCGGCCTGGTGGTGCTCTACGAGACGCTCGTGGTGGGCACGAAGTGGCTGACCCGTTCCGCGGCCATCTCCGCGGCGGGAGAGGGCGTGGAGCTCGGCAGCGGCGTGGTCGCCCTGACGCTCACCATCTCGCTGGTCTTCGGGATTGCCCTGTTCTTCGTGCTGCCGCTCTTCCTGACGCAGGCCGCGGCGTCGGCGGCCACGGGCGTGGGCACGCTCGGGAAGAACCTGCTGGAGGGCGCGATCCGACTGGTGGTCTTCGTGGCCTACCTGCTGCTGATCAGCCGGTCCGGCGAGATCAAGCGCGTCTTCCAGTATCACGGCGCCGAGCACATGTCGATCCACGCGCTCGAGCACGGCGACCCGCTGACGCCCGAGAAGGTGCGCCAGTATCCCACCGCGCACCAGCGGTGCGGCACCGAGTTCCTGCTGGTGGTCGTGATCGTGAGCATCCTGGCCTTCAGCCTGCTGGCCGGCCAGGGGATCGTGGCGGCCATCCTGGGGCGCCTCGCGCTGATCCCGGTCATCGTGGCCGTCAGCTACGAGGTCCTGCGGTGGGGCGCCAAGCATCGCTCGCAACCTCTCGTCCGCTGGATCTTCATGCCGGGCATCTGGCTGCAGTCGATCACCACCCGCCAGCCCGACGACTCCATGATCGAGGTCGCCATCGTGTCGCTCCAGGAGGCGCTGCGCGCCGATGGCGAGGCGATACCCGAGGGCAGCGTGCACCCGGCCCGCCGGACCATGGCCCAGGCAGATACCGAGACGCGCGCCGCGCGCGAAGCCGCCGAGCGCGAGGCATCGCTGGTGGCCGCCGGCGCACCCGGCCGGGAGCCCGAGCCGCGCGACGAGGAGCCGCTCGCATGAGCCTCGAGGAGCGCCTTGTCGAGCTGTCCGCGCAGGCGCAACACCTGCAGGAGGAGCTCGCTCGCCCCGAGGTCGCGGCGGACCCCGACGCGCTGAAGCGGATCGGCAAGGAGCTCGCGCGCACCGAGCCGATCGTCGGCGCCTGGGATCGCCTGCAGGCCACGCGACTTGAGCTGGCCGGCACGCGGGCGATGCGCGACGAGGAGCAGGATCCCGCGATGCGCGAGATGGCGCGCGACGAGACGCACCGCCTCGAGGCCGAAGAGGCGCGCCTGCTCGCGGAGCTCAAGGTGCTGCTGCTGCCCCGCGACCCGCTCGACGACCGCGACGTGATCGTGGAGATCCGGGCGGGCACCGGGGGCGAGGAGGCCGCGCTCTTTGCGGCCGAGCTGTTCCGCATGTACGTGCGCTACGCCGAGCGCCATCGCTGGGGCGTGGAGGTGCTCACCACCAACGAGACCGGGATCGGCGGGCTGCGGGAGGTCATCTTCGAGGTCCACGGGGACGGCGCGTACAGCCGGCTCAAGTTCGAGGGCGGCGTCCACCGCGTGCAGCGCGTACCCGAGACCGAGTCGTCGGGACGCATCCACACCTCGACCGCGACCGTGGCCGTGCTGCCGGAGGCCGACGAGGTCGACGTCGAGATCGACGAGCGGGACCTGCGGATCGACGTCTACCGGTCCACCGGGCCGGGCGGCCAGAGCGTCAACACCACCGACTCGGCGGTCCGCATCACGCACCTGCCCACCGGCCTGGTGGTGGCGATCCAGGACGAGAAGAGCCAGCACAAGAACAAGGCCAAGGCGATGGCCGTGCTGCGCTCGCGCCTGCTCGAGATCGAGCAGCGCAAGGCCCACGAAGCCGAGGCGGCGAAGCGGCGGAGCATGGTCGGGTCGGGCGAGCGCTCCGAGAAGATCCGCACCTACAACTTCCCGCAGGACCGGGTCACCGACCACCGGGTCGGGATGGACCTGCACAATCTGCCCGGGGTCCTGGACGGCGACCTCGACCGGCTGATCGACACCCTGATCTCGACCGACCAGGCGGAACGGCTGGCCGACCTCGGCGAGGGCGATGCGGCCTGAGCGGGAGTCCGGGGGGCGGGCCGGCGGTGCTCCCGGCGACGTCACGATGCGCGCCGACGCCCCCGCGACCAGCGGCGATCCCTCCCCGCGTTCTGCGACCATCGGCAATCCTCCCGGGCGTGCTGCGACCCTCGGCGCGGCGCTCGATGGGGCGGTCGCACGGCTCCGGAAGAGCGGCTCCGAAACGGCCCGGCTCGACGCCGAGCTGCTGGTTGCCCACGCGGTCGGGACCGACCGGACCGGCGTCCTGGCCCACCCGGAAGTGGGGCTGCCGCCGCACGCCGCCGCATTGCTGGAGGAGTACGTCGGCCGCCGGGAACGGGGCGAGCCGGTGGCCTACATCCGGGGGATCAAGGAGTTCCACGGGCTGGCCTTCACGGTCGACGCTCGCGCGCTCATCCCGCGGCCCGACACGGAGCTGCTGGTCGACATCGGGGCGTCACGCGTGGTGGCGGCGCTGACCGCGTCGCCCCGCAGCCCGGGGGGCGAGCGGCTGCGGGTGGTCGACGTGGGGACCGGGTCGGGGGCGGTGGCGGTCGCCCTGGCCGCCACCCTGCGCCGCCGGAGGATCCTCGATGAGGTCGACCTGCTGGCCACCGACGTCTCGGCGGACGCGCTGGAGCTGGCGGTCGAGAACGCCGCCGCCCACGGGCTGGCCGACGCGATCCGGTTCGCCCGGGCCGACCTGCTGCCCGCCGGGGAGCCGCCGTTCGACCTGGTGCTGGCCAACCTGCCCTACGTCCCATCCGGGGACCTCCCGCGCCTTCCGGTCGCGGCCAGCTTCGAACCGACGCTCGCGCTCGACGGCGGCGCGGACGGGCTCGAGGCGGTGCGACGCCTGCTGGGGTTGCTGCCGGAGGCGCTCCGTGTCCCCGGGACCGCGCTGCTCGAGATCGGCGCGGGCGAGGACGACGGGCTGCGCGCCGCCGCGGACCGCGTGCTGCCGGGCTGGGAGCTGACGTTCCACCCGGACCTCGCGGGGATCCCCAGGGTGGCGGAGCTCGCCGCGAGCGCGGGAGCACGGCGATGACCCGGAGCGTGTTCCCCGTGCGGCTGCTGGCGCTCGATCTCGACGGGACGCTGATGGGGCCCGACCGGGTGATCCGCCCGCGCGTCCGTCGCGCGATCGCGGCCGCCCTCGACGCGGGCGTGATCGTGACCATCGCCACCGGGCGCATGTACCGCAGCTCGCTGCCCTTCGCCCGGACGCTGGGGATCGCGGCGCCGATCGTCTGCTACCAGGGCGCCTACGTCCGCGAGGTGCCCGGCTCCGACGGGGCGGCGGGCCGGCTGCTGTTCCACCGGACCATGCCCGGGATCGTGGCCCGGGACGCGATCCGCTGGTCGCGCGGGCACGGGTTCGACCCGCACGTGAACGTCGACGACCGCCTGGTGATGGAGGCGGACGCGGGGAGTGCCGTGGACTACGAGCGGCTCTCGGGCGTGGGCGCGGAGTTCGTGCCGGACCTGCTGGGCGCCGTGCGCGGGCCCCTCACCAAGGTCCTGGCGGTGGGCCCGGCCCCGCTTCCCGAGCGCTCGCTCGCCGAGGCACGGGTGGCCTTCGAGGGACGCGCCCAGGTGACGGTGTCGCACCCGGAGTACCTCGAGTGGAACGCGCCCGGGGTCACCAAGGGCCGCGGCGTGCGCTGGCTGGCGCGGCGGCTGGCGATCCCGGTGGGGCAGGTCATGGCCATCGGCGACCAGTACAACGACGCCGAGATGCTCGCGGAGGTGGGGCACGGCGTGGCCATGGGAGGCGCGCCCGAACCGGTGCGCGCGGCGGCCCGGCACGTGACGGCGACGCTCGAAGGGGACGGGGCGGCGCTCGCGATCGAGGCGCTGGTGCTGGGGCGAGAGGCCGCATGAGCGAGTCCGAACCGGCTCGGCCGGCCGGGGCGCCGGCGGGGGCCTCCCCGGCGGATCGCACGCCACACGCGGGGGACGCGGCGCCGCGGGTGCTCCCCGCCCGTGACCCCGACGCCCTCCGCGCGGCCGTCTCCGCGCTCCGCGCCGGGGGCCTGGTCGCGGTCCCCACCGAGACCGTCTACGGCGTGGCATGCCTGGCCGACGCCGCCGCCATCGAGCGGCTCCTCGACGCCAAGCGCCGGCCGCCGAGCAAGGGCATCACACTGCTCGTCGACGACGTGGAGCAGGCGGCGTCGGTGGGCGAGTTCCCGCCGGCCGCGCGCCGGCTCGCGGTGCGCTTCTGGCCCGGGCCGCTCACGCTGGTCGTGCCGGTCCGCGCCGGCGTGACCCTCCCGGCGAGCCTCACCGGGGACAGCGGCGCCATCGGCCTGCGGGTGCCCGACCATGCCGTGCCCCGCGCGCTGGCGCGTGCGCTCGGGCCGCTGCCCCTGACGTCGGCCAACCTGTCGGGTGCAGCCGATGCCCGCGACGCGAGCGAGGTCGTCCGCCAGCTGGGGGCCGCGGTCGCGATCGTCCTGGACGACGGCCCGTCGCCGGGCGGCGTGCCGTCGACCGTGGTCCGGTTCGCCGCGGGGTCCGGCCGGCCGGACCTCCTGCGGGAGGGCGCGCTGCCGTTCGCGGCGATCCTCGAGGCGGCCCGGCCGTAGCGGACCTCCCGGCGGCCCCGGCGGCTCCAGCGTCCCGGGCGGCTCCAGCGTCCCGGGCGGCCCCAGCGTCCCCGGCGGCCCCGGCGACCCCAGCATCCCCGGCGGCCGAGGTGGCCGCGAGACCGGGCCGCCCGCGCCCACGGGTACACTTGTACGCCACAGTGCACTGGTGAGGAGCCGCACATGACCGTGACCACCAGCCGGGGCCTCGCCTGGGCGCCCCTTGCGGACGTGGACCCCGAACTCTGGGCCGCCGTCGAGGGGGAGCGCGATCGCCAGACCTGGAAGCTCGAGCTGATCGCGAGCGAGAACTACGTCTTCCGCGCCGTGATGGAGGCGCAGGGGACCTGGCTCACCAACAAGTACGCCGAGGGGCTCCCCGGCAAGCGCTACTACGGCGGCTGCGAGTACGTGGACGTGGCCGAGCGGCTGGCGCAGCAGCGTGCCCTGGCCCTCTTTCCGGGTTCGGAGCACGTCAACGTGCAGCCCCACTCGGGGGCCCAGGCCAACATGGCCGCCTACCTGTCGGTCCTCGACCACGGCGACCGGATCATGGGCCTCAGCCTGGCCCACGGCGGTCACCTGACGCACGGCTCGCCGGTCAACTTCAGCGGCAAGTGGTTCGAGGTCCACAGCTACGGCGTGGAGCCGGGCACCGAGGTGCTCGACTACGACACCGTCGAGCGGGCCGCGCGGGAGGTGCGGCCGCGCATGCTGGTCGCCGGCGCGTCGGCGTACCCCCGCACCCTCGACTTCGAGCGGCTGGCCGCGATCGCCCACGGCATCGGGGCCATCCTCTTCGTCGACATGGCCCACATCGCCGGGCTCATCGCCGCGGGGCTCCACCCCTCGCCGTTCCCGCACGCGGACATCGTCACCACCACCACCCACAAGACGCTGCGCGGCCCTCGCGGGGGGCTGGTGTTCAGCCGCGACGACCTCCCGGCCGACCTGAAGGCGAACTACCCGAAGCTCGCGAAGACCACCCTCGCCGCGGCGGTCGACAAGAGCGTGTTCCCGGGCGTGCAGGGCGGCCCGCTGATGCACGTGATCGCCGCCAAGGCCGTGGCGCTGCTGCTCGCCGCGACGCCCGAGTACCGCGAGGACCAGCGCCGCACGGTCGACAACGCCCAGCTGCTGGCCGCCTCGCTGCGAGAGCGCGGCGCGCGCGTGGTGTCGGGCGGCACGGACACGCACCTGATGCTGGTCGACGTGACGCCGCTCGGGGTCACGGGCCGGGAGGCCGAGGCGATCCTCGACGACGTGGGGATCACGGTCAACAAGAACGCCATCCCCTTCGACACCAACCCGCCCAACATCGCGTCGGGGATCCGCGTGGGTTCACCCGCGGTCACCACCCGCGGCATGGGGGCGGCCGAGATGCGCGAGATCGGCGCCCTGATGATGGACGCCATCGCCGGGCGCGAGGATCCGGCCGCCCGCCGGCGGGTGAGCGGTGCGGTGCACGAGATCTGCGCCCGGTTCCCGGTCCCGGGGCTTCCGCAGACGTGACGCAAGAGGGAGCCGAGGCGCTCCCGCTGGCGCTCGCCGGGCTCGTCCTGGCGGCGCTGGTCGCGTTCCTGCTGACCCCCCTGGCCGCCCGCTTCGCGACCGCCGTGGGCGCGATCGACCGGCCCGGTGAGCGACGCGTCCATCGCGAGGCCACGCCGCGCGGCGGGGGCCTGGCGGTGGTCATCGCGTTCCTGGCGGTGGGGCTGGCGGTGCTCTGGTACGAGCGCCAGCAGGACGTGGTATCGACCTCCTACCGTCCGCAGCCGGCCCAGCTGGAGGCGCTGTTCGTCGGCGCCGCGCTCGCGGCGGTCCTCGGCTTCGTGGACGATCGCTTCGACCTGCGCGCGCGCTGGCAGTTCCTGGGCCAGTTCGCGCTCGCCCTGCTCGCCGTGGCCTCTGGCATGACCATCGGCTTCATCAACAACCCGCTGACGGGATCGGCCATCACGTTCGGGGCGGTGGCCGGCGCGGTGCTCGCGGTGGTCTGGATCGTGGGCATGATCAACAGCATCAACTTCATCGACGGGCTCGACGGCCTCTCCAGCGGGATCGCGACGATCGCCGCCCTGACGCTGGGGGGCATCTCGTTCACGGTCACCCAGAACCAGCCGGTGGTCGCGGTGCTCTGCTTCACGCTCGCGGGCGCGCTGGCCGGCTTCCTGCCGTGGAACTTCCACCCCGCCCGCATCTTCGTCGGCACGACCGGGGTCTTCGTGATCGGCTACACGCTGGCGGTGCTCTCGCTGCTGGGCACGGCCAAGGTCGCGGTGGCGCTGCTGGTGCTCGGCGTGCCGATCATCGACACGTTCTGGATCATCGTGCGCCGGGTCGCGCAGCGCAGCTCTCCGTTCGCGCCGGACCGGGGCCACTTCCACCACCGGCTGCTCGACCTGGGGCTCGGCCACCGCGAGGCCGTGCTCCTGATCTACGCGATCTGCGCGCTGCTCGCGATCCTGAGCTTCCGCCTGTCGGGCACCGGGCAGATGTACGCGTTCCTGGGGATCGTGGTGGGCGGCGGCCTGGTCCTCTACCTGCTCACCGCGCGGGCGCGCGACACCGGCTCCAGCGGGCTCGACCCCAGCGCCTACGAGGAGAACGGCCGCGCGCCGGCCGGAAGCCCACCGCCTGCCGAGGGCCTCGCTCCCGCGGTGCCCCATCCGCCGGCCGCGGCAGAGCCGGACGCACCTCCGATTTCGGGAAGCCCGGACCGCGACACCTGAGGTCGCGATCCGCGTGGTACCATCCCTGCCCGCTGCTATACTTTCGCGGCTTTGCCGGGTGACGAGTGCGTGAGCCTGGTCAGGTCGGTGCCTATCTGGCCCTGTTCTCCGAGATCGGCGCCGTCTTCGCGATCACCATCCTGGCGTTCGTCCTGGGTGGTGCGTGGGTCGATCAACAGCTGCATACCTTGCCGGTCTTCGTGCTGGTGGGATCGATCCTCGGACTCACGACGGGCGGGCTCGTCGTGATCCGGATCGTGAACCGGTTCCTGGAGCGGTACAACTAGTCGAGTTCGAGGCGCGGCCGCAGGCCCCGCCCAGCGTGTGGAGTGACGTGACGAGCGAGTCTTCGCCCGCCAGCCCGCAAACGGAGGGAGCGGCGGTCCAGCCAGTCCCCCGTCCCCGTTCCCGGCGACCCCTCTGGCTGGCCGCGGCGGGTGTCGTGGTGGTCGACGCGATCGCGCTGATCGCCGACGCACCCAGGGGCTTCCCGGATCCCAAGGTCACCATCCTCCAGAACCTGGAGCCGGTTCCCCCCAACATCGTCTGGGACTTCGCGCCGGGCGGTGCGGCCTCCACCTCGCCGCTCGTGGTCGACTTCCATCCCAGCATCACCTCGAGCATCCTGGCCTCGTGGATCGTGATCGCGGCCCTGCTCGTGATCTCGATCCTCGCCACCCGCCGGATGACGCTCGTGCCGGGCGGCCTGCAGAACGTCTTCGAGTGGATCTACGAGCAGTTCGCCAATTTCGCCGACGGCCTGGGCGGCCCCGCGGCGCGGCCGTACGTCAGCCTCTTCTCGGCCTTCTTCCTCTTCATCATGTTCGCCAACTGGACCGACCTGATCCTCTTCGGCGACAAGATCAGCGCCCTCCGCACGCCCACCAGCGACCTCAACATCACCATCGGACTCGCGCTGGTGACGTTCGTGATCACGCACGTGGAGGGGGTGCGCGCCCTGGGCCTGCGCGGCTACCTCGGCAAGTTCTTCAACTTCAGCGGCTTCCGCCGTGGCGTGGCGGACGGGCTGATCGACGTCTACGTGGGCCTCATCGAGTTCCTGCTCGAGTTCTTCAAGCCCGTCACGCTGTCCTTCCGTCTATTCGGCAACCTGTACGGCGGCGGAATCATGCTGGGCGTCTTCACGGCGCTCATCATCGCCTTCGTACCCATCCCGTTCGTGGCCCTGGAGGGGTTCATCGGCTTCATCCAGGCCCTCATCTTCGCGTCGCTCACCCTCATGTACATCCTGACCGCCATCGAGAGCCACCACGAGGAGGAGCACGCCGCACCAGCGTTCGCCAGCGAGCCCGAGGGCGATGTCGGGCCATCACTCGGCGCCGGGTTCCCAGCGGAGCCCGCGCACTGACAGTCGAGGCTTCCCGGGACCCTCGCGGAGGTGGGGGCGGGAGCGCATTGGAGGGTCGTTCGGAACATGAATGGTGATGTCGCGATGCTCGGGGCCGGCCTCGCCGCCCTCGGGGTGATCGGTCCCGGCATCGGGATCGGGATCCTGACCGGCATGTCGACCAGCGCGATGGGACGCAATCCCGACGCGGCGTCCACGATCCGGGCCACGTTCATCCTCGGCGCGGCGTTCGCCGAAGGACTCGGGATCCTGGCCTTCGTGGTCGGCGTCCTGATCGTCTTCCTGAAGTAGTCGCGCTCGGTACCCCGGAAGGGTCGGGACACGTGTACGCGGTCGCCGCCGGCGGATTCCACCAGTTGGCCCCCGTTCTCGCGGAGGCCTCCAGTTCCGGGCTGGTCTTCAACGGCTTCTGGATCGTCATCGCCGCCGTCAACTTCCTCTTCTTCCTCGTGGTGATCCAGCAGTTCGCCTTCGGGCCGGTCACGAAGATCCTCGCGGAGCGGCGCGGGCGGATCGAGCAGGGGCTGCGCGATGCCGACCAGGCCCGCAAGGAGCGCGAGGAGACGGCCCTCGACCGGAACCGCGTGCTGGCCGAGGCCCGCCACGAGGCCAACGAGATCCTGCAGCGGGCCCAGAAGGGCGCCGAGGAGGCGCGCGAGCGCGACCTCGCCGCCGCCCGCGAGGAGATCGAGCGGCTCCGCGAGCAGGCGGCGGCCGACATCGATGCCGAGCGGCAGCGCGCGATGGCCGACGTGCGCGTCCAGATCGCGGACCTCGCGCTGCGCGCGGCCGGCCGCGTGGTCGGCGAGACCATGACCTCCGAGCGCGAGCGACGCCTGGTCGAGCAGTTCCTCGTCGAGACGGCGCCCGGCGCCGCCGCGGCCGGCGGCTCGGCCGGCGGAGGGGCCGCCCGCTGATGCCGCGCTCCAGCACCGACGCCCGCCGCTACGCCGAGGCCGCGTTCCAGGTCGCGCTCGAGGACCAGGCGATCGACGCCTGGAGCGACGCGCTCGGCCGGACCGCCGCCGCGTACGCGGACCGGCGGGTGGCCGAGGTGCTGGTCAACCCGACGCTCGCGCGGCAGGCCCGCCAGGAGGTCGTGCAGCGCGTCCTGGTCCAGCCCCTCCCCGACAACGTCCTCCGGCTGGTCGGGCTGCTGATGGAGCGGCGGCGCACCGAGCTCCTGCCGCTCGTGGCGTCGGAGTTCCAGCGGCTCGTGGACCGCCACCGCGGCGTCACGGGCGCCGCGGTCACCAGCGCGTCCGAGCTCTCCGGCGACGAGCGCCGCGAGCTGATGGACCGTCTCGTGCAGCTCACCGGCGGGCCGGTGCGCCTGACGACCGAGATCGACCCCGCGCTGATCGGGGGGATCGTCGTCCGGCTCGGCGACCGCCTGTTCGACGGGAGCGTCCGGGGCCGCCTCGAGCGGCTGCGGAGCCGGCTCGTCTCGGGCGCCCTCTAGGAGAACCTCCAGCATGGCCATTCGTTCCGACGAGATCACCAGCATCATCCGCTCGGCCATCGAGCACTTCGACCAGACGGTGGACGTGCGGTCCGTGGGCACCGTCGTCGAGGTCGGCGACGGCATCGCGCAGATCTACGGCCTGGAGGACGCGCTCTCGTCCGAGCTGCTGGAGTTCCCCGGCGGCGTGATGGGCATGGCCCTCAACCTGTCCGAGGACACCGTGGGCGCCGTGATCCTGGGCGACTACACGAAGATCAAGGAAGGCGACACCGTCAAGACCACCGGGCGCGTGGTCGAGGTGCCGGTGGGATCGGCGCTGATCGGGCGCGTGGTCGACCCGCTGGGGCGGCCGCTCGACGACAAGGGCCCCATCGCCGCGACGAAGACCCGGCCGGTGGAGCGGGTCGCCCCCGGCGTGATCACCCGC
>JAJYEB010000037.1 GCA_021790375.1 Chloroflexota bacterium
GTGATGCTCGGCCGCGGCGCCACGCTGCACGTCGCGGGGCAGGAGAACTTCGGGGCGAACACCGTGTCGGTCGTGAATCGGCATGCCAGCGTCGGCGAATCCGCCGCGCTCACGTGGGCGCTGGCCGTGGTCGGCGGCGCGTACGTGAAGAGCCGGATCGACAACGTGCTGGTCGGGCGCGGCGGCGGCGTGCACCAGGCCGAGATCGCGTTCGGCGGCGGCGACCAGCGCTTCGACCTGACGAGCTACACGCGCCACCGGGGCATGGACACCACCGGCGACCTGCTCAGCAAGGGCATCTTCCAGGGCACCAGCCGCGGGTTCTTCAAGGGGCTCATCCAGATCGAGCGGCCCGCCAGGGGCACCGACAGCTTCCTCGGCGAGTTCTCCATGCTGCTGGACCGGAAGGCCCGCTCGGTGACGATCCCGTCGCTGGAGATCGACCAGCCCGACGTGCGGCGCGCCAGCCACTCCAGCTCGGTCGGGCCCATCGACGAGGCGCAGATCTTCTACCTGATGAGCCGCGGGATCTCGCGGGACCTGGCGCGCAAGTTCATCGTGCTCGGCTTCCTCGAGCCGGTGGTGGCGAGGATCCCGCTGCCGGCCGCCCAGGACCGGCTGCGCGAGCTGCTGGATCGGAAGTGGATCCCCGGGCGGTGACGGCCGGCCCCGGCCCGGCGACGCGGCACGTGCCCGTGGCACACGCCGGGGAGGTCCCGCCGGGGACCATGCTGATGGTCCAGGTCGACGGCACGAACATCCTGCTGGTGAACCTGGAGGGGGTCATCCGCGCGATGCAGGGCACCTGCTCGCACGAGTACTTCGAGCTGGACAAGGGCTTCATCACCGGCGACTCGATCACCTGCGCGCTGCACATGTCGCGCTTCGACGTGGCGAGCGGCGAGGCCCTGGACCCGCCCGCCGAGCTGCCGCTGCGGACCTACCCGGTCACGGTCGTCGACGGCCGGATCGTGCTCGAGCTGCCGGAGGGCCAGGTCCCGGTCAACGAGTAAGCCGCGCCACCCGGACGCACCATTCGCGCCGGGGTCCTGCCGCGTCCTGCCGATGGCGTGACGCCGCGTCGCGCGGTCTACGGCGTCAGCGTCAGGCGCTGGGTCCCGGCGCGATCCACCGCCGCCTGCGTGAACGGCAGCGGCACGTCCGTATCGCTCAGCCAGTCGCCGATCAGGTCGCCGTAGTGCGCATCGAACGGGACGCCCGACTGGCCGGTGGTCTGCACGATGGACGCGCCGTCGAGATCCCCCATGTCGACCACCAGCCGGTACGACGGCCCGGCGACCATCTGGAACAGTGCCCGCATTCCCGCCGCGTCGTTGCCGGGCGCGGGCTGCGGAGGCGTGGCCCAGGGATCGGGATAGGCCGTGGACAGGTCGAAGTAGGACTGGTTGATCGCCTCGGGCGCCCCCGGCACCGGGTACGCGCCCCGGTCGAAGATCGCCTCGAGGGGACCGATGCCGGACGAGCCGAGGCTCGGTTCCCGGAACGTCACCGTGTGCAGCGTCCCCCAGGTCCAGTTGGCGGGGTCGCCGAACGCCGTCCGCAGGTCCGTGCCGGCCTGGTCGAGCGCCCTCGAGATCACCTGGTCGCGGGTTTCCACCGCCGGCGTCGACGGGTCGTCCCACCACCGGCTGTCCGGCTGGCCGAGCAGGTCGACGAGCACCTCGGCCGAACGTTCGCTGCCCACGAACAGCCGGGCGATGCCGTCCTTTCCGGTGGCGCCGAGCCTCGGATCGAAGACGTCCCGCAGGAGGTGGTACACGAAGACGCTGTACGGCGCGCAACCGGTGGAAGCCGTGTCGCAGAAGTCGTCCCAGGCGCGGATCCGGTCCAGGACCGTCCGCCCGTCCGCGGTGGACGGCGCGATCGACGTCGAGGCCAGTGCGGCCTGGAACGGCTTCGCCTGCAGCACGAGCGTGTCGCCCTGGATGTTCCGCATGTCCGCGGAGGTCAGCTTCGGCGTTGCGTTCAGGAGCTGGAGGATGCGCTCGGCGCGATACCCCGCCGACCAGTCCTTGCCGATGAAGTAGGGGAACTTCGCGTCGACCGCGGCGTTGTTCGCCGTCGCGATGATCCCCGACGGCGGGTCGTACAGGTACGGAAGCCGGTCGAAGGGGACGTACCCGGTCCAGTCGTGGGAACCGTCCCACCCGGGGACCGGCATGCTTCCGTCGCCCGACTTCCGGATCGGTACGAGGCCGGGCATCTGGTAGCCGATGTGCCCGTGGACGTCGGCATAGACGACGTTCTGGGACGGCGCGTCGAAGGTTCGCAGCGCGTTTCGGAACGAGGTGAAGTCGGTGGCCCGGTCGAGGGCGAGGATCGACTCGAACGTGCGCTGGACCTGTGCGGTGGCGGTCCACTCGAGCGAGTAGACCACGCCGGGCTGGCCCAGCCCCCCACCTCCCTGCGCGGTCGGCCGGAGGACGTCCTCCACGTCGCTGATGACGGGCCCGTGGACCGTGGACCGCACGGTGAGGGAGACATCCGGGCCGCCCGCCACCCGGATGGTCTCGGTGCGGGTGGTGAACGGGAGGTACTGGCCCTTGTACAGGTAGCGGGTGGGATCGGACGGGTCGGGCTTCTCCATGAAGAGGTCCTCGACGTCGGGGTTCACGTTGGTGAAGCCCCACGCGATCTGCGCGTTGTGGCCGAGGACCACGCCGGGAGCGCCCGGGAAGCTGACGCCGGCCACGTCGTAGGGGCAGGCCGTCGTCACGGGCCGGCAGTGGAGCCCGATCATGTACCACACCGACGGCATCGAGACGCCCAGGTGGGGGTCGTTCGCGAGGATCGGATGGCCGCTGGCGGTGTGCGCGCCCGACACCACCCAGTCGTTCGACCCGAGTCCGGCGGGGCCGGCCTGGCCGGGAGCCGTGAAGCCGGCCAGCTGGGAGATCCGGTCGCCGATCGAGGCGATGTCGAGCAGCCCCGCGGTGGCCGGCGAGCCGGAGGTGCCGGCACCCTGCGCCACGGTGACCCCGCCCGAGGCCCCGGCCGCGGTCGTGCCGCTCGTCCCGACGCTGCCCGACGTGCCGGACGACCCGGTCGCGGGCACGGCCGCCCCGCCCGTCTTCGGCGCGCCCGCCCCGCCCGACCCCGGAGCTCCGGTCGGCACCGTCACCGGCCAGCCCGATTGGTACGGCGCGGTGAGCTCCGCAACCGCCTGCTGGTCGACCCGTCCCGCCAGCAGTGCGTTGAAGATCTCCGTGTCGATGTTGCCGCCCAGGCTCCAGGCCTGCACCTTGGCCCACGTCAGCGAGTCGACGGCCGTCCACGGCTCGGGGTGGAACCCGGCCAGTCCGCCGCCGGCGCCCAGCAGCCCGGTGATCACGAACGGCAGCGATCCATCGCGATGCGTGGTCAGCCACGCGTTCACGCCGCTGGCGTACGCATCGAGCGCCTGCCGGGTGGCCGGGTCCATGGCCGCGAGGTCGCGCTCGGCCGACTGCCGCCAGCCCAGCGTCCGCACGAACTCGTCGCTCTTGATCTCGCTCTTCCCGAACAGCTCCGCGAGCCGGCCGGAGCCCAGGCGCCGCCAGATCTCCATCTGCCACATGCGCTCCGAGGCGTGGAGCCAGCCCTCGGCCGCGAAGAGGTCGGACGGGGTCGAGGCATAGACCTGCGGGATGCCGGACGCGTCGTAGACCACCTGCACGTCGGCGGACAGGCCCGGGAGGGTGGCGCTGCCGGAGCGCTGCGGGAGGCCCCGCTGGACGATCACGACGAGGCCGGCCGTGGTGGCGACCAGGGCCACGATGAGCAGGACCACGATGGCCGTGAGCACACGCCTGATCCAGCGCACGATCTCCTCCTCCTCGCGCGGGCCCCGGGGCCAGCCAGCGGCCATCATGCGGCGACGAGGGCGCGGCGACAAGGGCGCGGCGACAACGTGGGGGCAGGTGCGGGCGTTCTCGGGTGACCGCGACGCGCCCGGGGTAGGATGCCGGTGACCGCCCCGGGCAATGCCGACACGGCAACGGTCCCACAGAGGAGGTGCGGATGCCCACCCGGCGCGCGTTCGTCGCCGCCTCGATCCCGGCCGTCGTCGTGGCCGCCATCTTCTGGCGCTGGCTCGGCTTCCCGGTGCTGCTCGCGGCCGGGATCGGCCTCGCGTTCGGCATCGCCAGCCTGATGGTCACGCGCTCGGTGTACGACCAGGCGGCGGACGAGCTGGTGGCGTGGCGCCGCGCGGCACCCGACCTGGCCGAGCTGGATCGGGACCGCGGCGCGGGAGACCCGTCCGCCGCGCCTGCCGGGGCGGGGTCCGAGGCGGAGGCGGGATCGCCGCCATCCGCGGCCGACCCGGAAGCACCGATGATCGAGGGAGTGGGCGAACGGTGAACGACACGAACGACCTGCACGTCGGCGGAGCGGCAGGCGACCCGGTGGATCCCGCGCCGGGGCTTCGCCCCCGCGCCGTCGAACGGCTCACCGCCGAAGGGCTCGACGCCGCCGAGTGGAGCAGCGGGCCCGGCGAGCTGTACCTCGCGCACCGCCACGACTTCGACAAGGTGCTCGTCTGCGTGGAGGGCCGCATCGACTTCTGGCTCCGCGAGCACGCCCGCACCGCCAGGCTCGAGCCCGGCGACCGCCTGGAGCTGCCCTCGAACACGCTCCACGAGGCGACTGCGGGCCGGGACGGCGTGCACTGTCTCGAGGCTCACCTGCCGCCCGGTACCCTGCCCCGTCGCGTGCTGCACCGGCCCGGCTGGGTCCTCGGCGCGGACTGAGCTCGAAACCGTCGCCCGGCCGGCCGCGTACAGGTGTGAGGTGGACCCGAGCCCGGGGCCGGTCCCGGACGCCGAGCTCGTCGCCCGGGTTGCCGCCGGCGACGAGTCCGCGTTCGGGGAGGTCTACGACCGGTATGCGCAGGCGGTCTTCGGCTCGGCGGCCCGCCTGCTGGGCGATCGCGGTGCGGCGGAGGAGGTCGTGCAGGAGACCTGGCTCACGCTCTGGAACCGGGCGGACCGGTACGACGCCGCGCGTGGCTCCCTGGTCGCGTGGCTGCTGGCGATCGCCCGGAACCGCAGCATGGACCGCTTCCGCGCGGCACGGCGGCAGCCGGCCCTCGTCCCCATCGGCAGTACCGGCGACGAGCCCGACGATGCCGCGCTGGAGCGCGCGCTGGCGGCCGGCGAGCCCATCGGGACGCCCGATACCGACGTCGATCCGGAGGCCGCGGCCACGCGTCGCTGGACGCGTGCCGTGGTGCGGTCGGTGCTGAGCACGCTGCCCGCGGCAGAGCGAATGGCGCTCGAGCTGGCCTATGACGACGGCCTGAGCCAGGCCGAGATCGCCGCCCGGACCGGGTGGCCGCTCGGCACCGTCAAGACGCGCACGCGACGCGGCCTGCTGCGGCTGCGGGAGGCGCTGGGCGACACCCTGGACGAGTCGGCGGGGGGTGTGCTCGGTGCGACGTGAGGCGATGGAGCACGGGGAGGTGCTCGCCCGGCTCGGCGACGCGGCCCTCGAGCGCGACGGGATCCGGCGGTTGCTCGCCGCTGATCCGGGGCTTGCCGCGCACGTCGACGCATGCCGTTCCTGCGCGGCCGAACGGGACGCGTGGCTTCGCGCGACCGATGCGCTCGCGGAGGCGCTGGCGGCGGGCCGGTTGCCGCAGGGTGCCGCCGCTTCACCGGTGGAGCTGCCGGCCGGCCTGCGCGACCGGACGCTCCGCGTGGCGGCGGAGCGGGGCATCGCCCGGCCGGTGACGACGGCGGCGGCCGATCCGGTTCCGGCCGAGGACGCATCTGCCACGGGGCCGTCGGCCACGGTCCCGTCGGCCACGACCCGGTCGGCCACGGCCCCGGTGCCGGTCCCGTCGACGCCGCCGATCGCGGGCGTGGTCCGGATCGCGCACCCGTCGCGATGGCGCTCCCGCCGGCTGCTGCAGCCGCTCGCCGCGGCCGCCGCCGTCGTGGTCCTGCTGGGAGGCGGCGGCCTGGTGGTGGACCTCGCCGGGCAGCGTGACCAGGCCGCCCGGGAGCGCGACCAGGCCCGCGGCGAGGCGCAGCAGCTCGCGGGCGTCGCCGGCACCCTCGACGCGCTCCTCGCCGAGCCGGGCCACCGGGTGGCGTCGCTCGCCAGCACCTCGACCGATCGCGCGGTGGGCTCGGTGGTCTGGGGCCCTGCCAGCAGCCGCCTCGCGGTCGTGACGGGCGCGCTGGCCGCTCCGCCACCGGGTAGCACGTACCGCTGTTGGGTGGAGCGCGACGGTGTCCGGCACGTCATAGGGCAGATGGAGTTCGGGGAGGGGCTCGCCTACTGGGCCGGCTGGGTCGACCCGGCGAGCGGGATCGGCCCCGGCAGCCGTATCGGGGTGAGCCTGGTGAAGGACACGGGCGGTGGAGCGCCTCCGCCGGTGCTCCTCGCCTCGTTCTGATCCCGCCCGGCGGCGGCCCGGCCGTCTTGCCGGCGGTCCACACCGGGCGCGTTCTCGGGTAGGCTCTGCGCCGTGAGCGCGCGCGAGACGATCCAGAAGGTCCGGTCCGTCAGGCTGGTGTCGCCCGACGATCCCGCGTACGTGTCCGCGATGGCGGAGCAGGCTTTGGCGCATCGCCGTTTCGGACCCAAGGAGGAGCAGACCGCGACCTACCGCGTGAGCGGGCGGGTCGAGCTGGCGGTTCGCGGCTGGCTTGCCGAGCGCGTGCCCGTGCTCGAGGAGCGCGTCGTCGCCGCGGACGTGCTGTTCCGCGGCGCGCGCAGCTACTCGCCGCTCTTCCTGGAGCTGGACGCGGTCCAGGGGCGGGACGGCACGCCGAGCCGGGTGTTCGAGGTCAAGTTCACCAGCAACGCGGCGGCGCTGCGCCGCGGCTTCGCGCAGCTCGCGCGTGCGCGGGACCTGCTCGAGTCCCGGTACGACCGCGTGGGAACCGCCCTCATCCTGGTGCAGGCCGACCGGGGCCCCCTGGTGATCGACGATCCCCGCCTGGTGGACGTGGTGGAGGTGGGGCCGGACGACCTGGTCTCGGACCTGCCGCTCCCGGCTCGTGCGCTCCTCCGGCTGGATGCCGAGCGCCTGTCGGCACACCTGGGCGACGAGTACCTTGCGCTCCTCCGCGAGGCACGCGACGAGAGCGACGCCAACGTGACGGCGCGTCTCGAGCGCAGCGCCGCCCTCGAGCGGGGTGAGGCGCTGCCCGTGCCGGAGCGGCAGGTGCGACCGGGAGCCACGCTCTCGTTCGGGGACGAGCCCGGCGATGCCGACGACGCGCTCGCCGACTCCCCGTTCGCGGCGCTCCGGGGGCTGACGGTGGAGCGCGACGAGCCATGAGGGGCATCCGTGGAGACCGGGTCGCGCACCCGGCCGAGACGCCCAAGGCGGGAAACCCCGTCCCCGAGCCCGACGTCACGGCGATGTTCGACAGCATCGCCCCGGCGTACGACCGCATGAACTCGCTGATGACGCTGGGCCGCGACGCCGCCTGGCGGCGGGCGGCACGGGACGCGACGGGGCTGCGGACCGGCGATGCCGCGATCGACGTGGCCTGCGGGACCGGCAAGCTGGCGGCCCTGCTGGCGGAGAAGGTGGGTCCGTTCGGGCGGGTGGAGGCAGTCGATCTGTCCGGGGAGATGCTCGCCCGCGGGCGGCGCGTCTTCCGCGACCTGGTGCAGCTGCACTTCTCCGCCGGCAACGCGCTGGCGCTCCCGTTCGGCGACGGGGAGTTCGACGCCGCGACGATCGCGTTCGGCCTCCGCAACCTGGCGGATTACGAGGCAGGGTTCCGCGAGATGGCGCGCGTGGTTCGCCCCGGCGGGACCGTGGTGTGCCTCGAGCTGTCACTGCCGCGCTGGCGCACCTATGCGCGCCTCTACCACGCGGCGTTCCGGCGCGTTGCCCCGGTCGCGGGCGCCCTGGTCGCGCGCCGGGCCGGCGCCTACCGCTATCTGCCCGATTCGCTGGACGCCTTCCCGTCGGCCGAGCAGCTGGCCGCCACGATGAGGGCGGCGGGTCTGACCGACGTTGCCTACCGCCGGCTCACGACCGGCGTGGTTGCGGTTCACCGCGGGCGGGTTCCTCCGCGCGGCTGAGCCGATCGGTCGCGTCCTCGGCGGCGTCCACGCGCTCCGACGGCTGGGGTCCGACCGGCTCCGGCTCGAACGGGTCGGCCTCGCGCAGGTAGCTCCGGTGGAGCGAGAGGACCTGGGCCACCAGGTCGGCCGGCGCGATCCCGCCCGCCCGCTCGATGGTCCGGCTGATCCACTCGGCCTCCGGCGCCCGCTCCGCCTCCGCGACGTCGTCCTCCTGCCGGGCCATCTGGCCCCGGACCAGCCATACCAGCGTCCCGCCCACGGCCAGGCCGACCACCAGGAACCACCACGCGTATTCGTCGTTCATCCCGGCGCAGTATAGGAGCCGGGACCCGCTGCCCGGCCCGGGGCCGGCGCGGGGCGCGCGGATGGCGCCAGTCTCCCCGCGAGGCGCTCGCGCCCGGCACCCGTTATCCTCGCTCGATGCTTCCGCTCGGACTCATCGACATCCGCCCCGCCTCCACGGCGCTGCACCTGGGCCCCCTCAGCATCGATTTCTACGGGATCGGGTACGCCCTCGCGCTGGCGATCGGAGTGTGGATCGCATCCCGCCAGGCCAGGCTGCGCCACGAGAACCCCGACCACATCGGCAACGGCATCATCTTCGTCTTCGTGCTGGGCCTGATCGGCGCGCGCCTGTACCACCTGATCGACCAGTGGAACACGCTGTACGCCGCCGACCCCATCAAGGCGATCCTCCCGCCGTACACCGGGCTGGGGATCTACGGGGGGATCGTGGGCGGCGTGATCGCCGTCCTCATCTACACCCGGCGGCACCACCTCTCGTTCCTGCGCTGGGCCGACATCGCCGTGCCGGCCGTGCTGATCGGCCAGGCCATCGCCCGCTGGGGCAACTTCTTCAACCAGGAGCTGTACGGCCCGCCCACCAACTTGCCGTGGGGGATCGCCATCGACTGCTCGAAGCGCGTCGTCGAGTACTCCTGCTCGACCTACCCGGCCAACACGGGGTTCCAGCCGCTCTTCTTCTACGAGTCGTCGCTCGACTTCATCGGGGCGCTGATCGCCTTCTACCTCGCGGGGCGCGTGGCGCACCGGCTGCGCGACGGCGACCTGTTCTCGTTCTGGTTCATCTGGTACGGCGGCGTCCGCTCGGTCCTCGAGCTGTTCCGGCTGGGCTACGACTGGACGTTCTTCGGGATCCCCACCGCGATCCTGGTGGGCCTGGCCGCCATGGCGTTCGGCGCGCTGACGATCTGGTGGCGCCACCGCGAACCCGGGCCGTCGACGGCCGACGGGGACCGGGCGCGGGCGGCCGAGGCGGGCGAGGGACCCAACGCGGCGGGCGTGACCCCGGATCCGGCCGAATCGACCCCGGCCTGACCGTGGACGTCCGGGAGACCATCCTCGACGTCATCGGCGGCACCCCGCTGGTACGGCTCTCGCGCGTGACGCGCGACCTGGGACCCGCCGAGCGCCAGCCCACGATGCTGGCGAAGCTCGAGATGCTGAACCCCGGCGGCTCCGTCAAGGACCGCATCGCGCTGGGCATGATCGAGGCGGCCGAGCGCGCGGGCCTGCTCCGGCCCGGCGGCACCATCGTGGAGCCCACCAGCGGCAACACCGGGCACGGGCTGGCCATCGCCGCGGCGCTGAAGGGCTACCGCTGCATCTTCGTGATGGCGGACAAGCAGTCGGCCGAGAAGCAGGCGCTGCTCCGCGCGTACGGCGCGGAGGTGGTCATGTGCCCCACCAACGTGCCGCCCGAATCGCCCGAGAGCTACTACTCGGTGGCGCGGCGCCTGGCCCGCGACATCCCCGGCGCCTTCCAGCCGGACCAGTACTCGAACCCCGAGAACCCGGCTGCGCACGAGGCGACCACGGGGCCCGAGATGTGGGCCCAGACCGAGGGTCGCATCACGCACTTCGTCTGCGGCGTGGGCACGGGCGGCACGATCACCGGTGCGGCCCGCTACCTCAAGGCGCGGAAGCCCGGGCTCGTGGTGGTCGGCGCCGATCCCGAGGGGAGCGTGCTGTCGGGCGACACGGTGCGGCCCTACCTCACGGAGGGCGTGGGCGAGGACTTCCTCCCGGCCACGTTCGACCCGGCGCTGGTCGATCGCTGGGTGCGCGTCCCGGACCGCGACGCCTTCGCGGCGGCACGCCGGCTCACACGCGAGGAGGGGATCCTGGCCGGTGAGTCCTGCGGGACCGCACTGGTCGCGGCGCTGCAGGTCGGGCGCGAACTCACGGCCGCCGGCGCCGGGCCCGAAGCCGTCGTGGTGGTGCTCCTCCCGGACACCGGGCGCAACTACCTCTCCAAGCTGTACACCGACGAGTGGATGCGCCAGCACGGCCTCCTGGTCAGCTCCGGGGCGCTGGTGCGGGTCGGCGCGCTGATGCGCGAGCGGCAGGAGGGGGTGGAGCTGCCCCCGCTCGTCATCGCCCGCACCACCGACACCGTGGGCGCGGCCATCGACCGGATGCAGCAGTTCGGGATCAGCCAGATGCCCGTCTCGGAGGCGGACGGGGACGCGATCGACGGGATGGTCGGGTCGATCGC
>JAJYEB010000038.1 GCA_021790375.1 Chloroflexota bacterium
TCCGATCTCTGGCGCCCCGGAAGCGGACCATGCACACGCTGACGCCGGGCATGCTCTTCCGGGACGGCCGGCCGTGGATCGTCCACGGGTCGATGGGCGGCGAGATCCAGCCGCAGGTCTTCGCCCAGTTCGTGTCGGCGGTGGTGGACGGGGAGCGGGCGATCGCCGACGCGGTCGCCGCGCCGAGGTTCGCCGCCGACGCCGACCGGCACTACGCGCCTCCGGCGGTCACGCGGCTGGAGGGCGGCATGCTCCGGGAGGTCGGCGAGGTCCTGGCCGCGATGGGCCACGGGGTGGCCTGGTCCGTCCCGTTCGCCAGCGCGTTCGGGCACGAGCATGCGATCGAGATCCTTCGCGATCCCGGCGCGGACCTCCCGGATTCCTTCGCCGCCACCGCCGATCCGCGCTCCGAGGGACTGCCCGGGGCCTGGTGAGGGGCAGCCGGCGGTGCCTCGCTATACTTCCGGTCGGCCGGTCGCGCCGCGCTCACAACCTCCGCGGCTGGCCATCCAGTCGCGTCGGCCCGGCTGCGGTTGCGCCCGCGGAACCCGGAGGAAACCAGTCGCGTGAGCTCGAACATCGCGCAGAACTACCCGTACTCGCGAGAGACCGAGCCGGAGCGCGCGGCCGCCGTCGAGCGCGCGTACCAGGCGTTTGAGGGTCTCCGCGACCGCGCGGCCGGGGAGCTGACCCCCTTCCCGCCGGCCGCGCCCGGGGAGCTCTGGTGGGTGTGGGCGTGCCCGGACGACGGTGGCGCCGGCCGGCTGCACGCGGCGGGGTACGCGAGGGAGCGCCGCGCGCTCTACACCGTGTGCGATGGCTGCGGGAGGACGTTCCTCCGCTGACCTCAGACCGCGCCGCCGCCGATCGCGAGCAGGAGTGCCGCGAACAGGGTGACGCGCGGCACGATCGAATCGACCTCCACGTACTCGTCGGGCGAGTGATCCAGCCCGCCCACGGGCCCCAGGCCGTCCAGCGACGGGACGCCGGCACCCGCCGTCGTGTTGGCGTCCGACGCTCCGCCGGTCGCCGCATCATGCAGCTCGAACCCCAGTCCTGCCGCGATCTCGACCGCGGCATCGACCAGCGCGGCCGCCGCGGGGAGCCGCTCCATGGGCCAGTGGCGCCCCCGTTCCTCGACCTCGCAGGTCACGTCCGGGACCGTCGAGCCGGCCGCGATCTCGCGCACCGCTGCGTTCGCCGCCTCGAGGTTGGCGCGGGAGGTCGCGCGGAGGTCCACCTCGAGGACGGCCTCGTCGGGCACCACGTTGGGGCGGGTGCCGCCGTGGACCACCCCCACGTTGCACGTCACGCCCGGCCAGCGGCCGTTCAGCGCGTGCAGCGCGATCGTCTTGTGGGCCGCCTCGAGGATTGCGCTCCTCCCCTTCTCCGGCTCGACGCCCGCGTGCGCCGCTCGCCCGTGCACGAGCAGTGCCACCGACTGGTTGCCCTTGCGGGCGCTCACGATGTCACCGTTGGCGCGCGCGCACTCCAGGACCAGCGCCACGTCGTGCTCGGGGGCCAGTGCCCGGATCACGGGGGTGCTCACGGGCGACCCGACCTCCTCGTCGGGATTCGCGACGAAGGTGACCCGGTCGAACGGCAGCCACGGCAGCCGGGCTCGTCCGCGGCCGTCTGAGTGGCCGTCCCCACGCTCGCCGCCGTCGCCATCCGTGTCCGTCGGCAGGCCCCCGAGGGGGGTTGCCCGCAGCGCGCGGAGCGCGTAGAGCCCGGCCAGCAGTCCCGACTTCATGTCGCAGACACCGGGACCGTACGCGCGGCCCCCGGCGATCCGGAAGGGCCGTTCGCGGGCAGTGCCCGGCTCGAACACGGTGTCCAGGTGGCCGATCACCAGCGCACGTGCCGTCCCGACCCCGTGAAGCGTGCCGATCACGGTGTCGCCCATATCCGCGTTGGGGAGCAGCTGGACGCTGGCGCCGAGGCGGCGCAGCGCCTCCGCGGTCCACCGGCCGACCAGGTCCACGCCCTCCTTGGTGTAGGAGCCGCAGTCGACATCGACCAGCCTGGCGAGGTCCGCGAGATAGTCGGGAAGCGACGCGTCCACCTGCGCCCGCAGCCGGGTGAGATGCGCGCCGGGAACGGTGGCGATCTGCATCCGGGCAGTCTACGGGAGCGACGGGACGGGCGGCGCGTTACCATCGGCGCGGCCCGGCAGCCGGATCGAGGAGCGGCGGGCAACTGGACGTGAGCGTGAACGTGACCACGGAGCACCCTCTCGTCGGTCGACTGGCCCGGCCGACCCGCCGTCGAGCCGGTGTGTACGGCCGTGGCTTCCGCCGGGAGCTGTCCCGCCTGCGCGACCGCCGGCGGCTGCTCGCCATCCTGCTGCTCGGCATCACCGGCGGGCTGCTGGTCACGTTCCTGGTGGCCCGCGGGGAGGCGGCCGGTGCCGACGCGCGCGCCTACTGGGCCGGGGTCCGGATCTGGCTGGGGGGCGGCGATCCGTATCACCCGGGCGGCGTGTTCCTGCCCTACGTGTATGCCCCGTGGATGCTGCCGCTCTTCCTGCCGTGGGCCCTGCTCCCCTGGAACGTGGCCTGGGTGGTCTGGCGCGGGGCCAACGTCCTGCTGTTCCTGTGGTCGGCCGAGTGGGCCTACCGCCGACGCCCGCTCGCGACGGCGGTCGCGATCGTCGTGCTGCTGCTCCCGCTGGCCGCCACGTTCGACACCGGCAACGTCACGCTGCTGCTGACGCTGGCGGTGTGGCTGGCACAGTTCAGCGGGCCGCGGGTGGGGGGAGCCCTCTGGGCGCTCGGCGCAAGCATGAAGTGGTTCCCCGCCGTGCTGTTCGTGTTCCTCCCGCCGCGCGCGCGCGCCTGGGGCCTCGCGGTCGGCGCGCTTGCGGTGGTGCTTGCCCTCGCCACCTGGCCCGAGACGCTCGTCCAGATCGACACCGCCATCAACTTCCCGCGGCCGCTGCGGCTGGACTACGTGCTGATCTTCTGGGCGGCGATCCCCTGGCTGTGGCGGCACGAGGACCCGCTCTGGTGGGCCAACCGCCGCGAGCTGCCGACGGCGCTCCGGGCGGCGAAGACGCGGGCCGTGGACGCATGGCAGGGGTTCAGGCGCGATCCGGAGGCGGCCCGCGAGCAGGCGCGCCGCGGGATCGGCGCCCGGCTACGCGCCTTCTTCGGCCTCGCCTGAGCCATCCGGTCGGGCCGTCGGCGGCTGGCACGCGGGGCACCAGTACACGCGGCGCGCGAGGGCCCCGGTTGCGCGGCTGCGGATGAGCGCCCCACACCGGCGGCAGGGCCGGCCCGCGCGCCCGTAGACCCAGAGGCGCTCGCCACGGGGACGCCGTGCGACGAACGACGCGGGCAGGACCCCCGCTCCGCCCGGTTCCCCGGATCCGCCGTACCCGCCGGACGCGCCGCCGGGCCCCTCCCCGGTCGTCGTGCGGAACGGGCTCCCGGTGTTCGCCGCCAGCAGCCGGCGCGCCGTCTCCAGGAGGCGACGGAGCGTGTCGTCATCGAGCGTGCTCACCGCCGCGAACGGGTCGACGCGCTCGACGAAGCAGACCTCGCTGCGGTACACGTTCCCGATCCCGGCCTGTGCGAGCTGGTCGAGGAGCACATCGCCCACCGGCACGGCCGCGCGCTCCGGAGCGCGCTGCCGCCGCAGCACCTCGTCCAGGTCGGGTTCCGGATCGAGGAGATCGGGCCCCAGGCGCGAGAGGACCGGGTGGATCGCCAGCGCCCGCGTCTCCACCAGCTCCACGGTGGGCGCCGCGAAGCAGACCGCCTCCGCCCCCGGCGTTCCCAGCACCACGACCGCGTCGCGCGCGCTCCGGCGCCACGGCTCCCCTGCCCGGTACCGGTGCCACGACCCGTGCATGCCCAGGTGGGTGTGCAGCGTCAGTCCCCCGCTGAACTCGATCAGGAGGTGCTTGCCGCGGGCCTCCACCCGCTCCACGGTCCGACCGACCAGCAGCTCGAGGCGGGGTCCACCCGGACGACCGCGCGCGGCCCGGATCTCCTGCCCCGCCAGCACCGCGCGCAGCACCTCCGCGGTGCGACGCAGGGTGTCGCCCTCCGGCATCCGCGTCGACTCAGCCGCTGCCGCGCCCGGCGGTGGCGTCCTGCCAGCCTGCGAGCGGCCCCCGGAATCCGCCCGCCACCTGCCACCCGCGGTAACCCCGCCGGAACCCGGCGGCCTCGAGCGCGGCACCGTGCGGGGAGAGGGCGGCATCCTCGCCGTCGATGCGGGCGACCTGCAGCGAGCGGAGCCGTCCGTCCGACACCAGGCCGGCGAGGGCGCGCAGCGCCGCCTCGGCCGCGCCGGGCCGGTCGAACGCCGGCAGCGTGCGCAGCGAGCGCCCGCCGCGCTCGAGGAACACCGCGGGCTCGCCGTCGAGCAGCACCACCTGGGCGCCGGCCACACGGGCCAGCGCGGCGTGGGCCGCGCCGGGGCGCTGTGGCCAGGGCAGCACCGCCCCGTATGGCTGGGCGGGATCGGCGGCCGCGAGCACCAGGACCGCGGCGTCATCGGGATCCGCGCCGGGTGGCCTCCGGGCGGCCCGAAGCCGTTCGACCGCTCCCGGCAGCGCGAACTGCGCGCCGCCGAGCCGCTCCACGAAGTACCCCCGGCGCACCCGACCCCGCTCTTCGAGCTCGCGCAGGATCGGGTAGACCGCGGCGAACCCGCCCGCCACGCCCTCGGCCAGCACGCCGTCCCGGGTCACGATGCCCTGCCGTTCCAGGAGCGCAAGCGCCATCGCGTGGAGACGGGCCGTTGGCGACAGGTCGCCGCCGGCAGAGCCTCCCGCGGCGCGCCCGTCCCGGACCAGCGACCAGCGGCCGGCGGCCTCCGGCGGCACCAGCCGGACGCCCCGGCGCGGCCCTCCCCCTCCGGCCGGGCGGCGCCAGCGGAGCGCCCGCAGCGGCGCGAACGTGTCGTTGGTGACCACGCCGGCCCAGGCGAGATCCCAGAGCGCATCGAGCGTCGCGCGCTCCGGGGGCACCGGCTCGTCCAGCGCACCGGCGGCGTCGTGCGCGGCGATCAGCAGGTCCCGGTAGAAGGACGCACCGCGGGCCTGCAGGTGCGCCACGAGCGCCTCGCGCAGCCACGCCGGCCCCAGCGTGGCCGATCCCGCGGCCACCACGTCCGTGCCGCCACCGGCCACCGGGTCGAGCAACAGCTCCAGCCGCTCGGGCCGGCAGAGCGCGATCCGCCCGTCGTCCGGACCGAGGCGCCCGTGCCCGACCCACGCGACCTCGCCGGCCGCTCCCAGTTCGTCGAGCAGCCGCGGCGCGTACCCCGGCACGCGGGCCGCCAGGACATCCCGTTCCAGGATGCTCGCCGGGATCGCCAGTCCCTCGAGCTGGGCCACCACCTCCACCAGCCGCTCGATGCCGCCGGCGCCGCTCCGGCCGATCCCGTGCCAGCCGGGCAGGAACCGTGCGAGCGCGGTCGCCTCGACCGGCTCGATCTCCCGCCGCAGTCGCGCCAGTGAGCGCCGCCGGAGCACCCGGAGCACCTCCGCGTCGCACCACTCGCGGTCCCACCCGCCCGGCCGGAACTCGCCGCGCAGGATCCCGCCACGCTCCAGCAACCGCTCGAGCGCGCGCTCCACCGCGAGCGATGGCGCACCCCAGCGCTCGGCGGGCTGGCCGGGCGAGAACGGGCCGTGCGTGCGTGCCCACCGGCGGAGCAGGGTCTCGAGCGCATCGGGCACCTCCGCCAGGAAGGTCGTGGGGATCCCCGGCGGGAGCGCGACACCGAGGGCGTCCCGGAAGAGCCCCGCGTCCTCGACGGCGATCCAGCGCGCCTCGCCGCCCGCCCGGACCTGCACCGCCCGTCGCTCACGCTCCAGGATCCCCAGCCACGCTTCGGCCCTGGCGGCCCGTGCCGCCGCGTCCTCGCCCGCGAGCCTGGCGGCCACCTCGGGACCGGACAGGTCGCCGAGCCGGCGAAGCATGTCGTGCACCTGGTCCGGCGAAACCGGCTGCCGCGCACCCGCGAGCGCCTGCAGCTCGAGCTCCAGCTCGGCGAGCGCGTCCCGGTCGAGCAGTTCGCGCAGCTCCTCCGCGCCGAGCAGGTCGCGCAGGAGGTCACGGTCGAGCGACAGCGCCTGGGCCCGCCGGTCGACCAGCGGGGCATCGCCCTCGTACATGTAGGCGGCCACGTAGTCGAAGAGCAGCGAGCTCGCGAACGGCGACGCGCGGGATGTCTCGACGTGGCGCACCTCGATCTCCCGCCGCTCGACCTCGGCGAGGATCGCGCGCAACGCGGGAAGATCGAAGACATCGCGGAGACACTCGCGGTACGTCTCGAGCACGATCGGGAACGACCCGTGCCTGGAGGCCACCTCCAGCAGCTGGGCCGCGCGCTGGCGCATCTGCCAGAGCGGCCGCCGCTGCCCTCCACGGACCCGGGGGAGCAGCAGCGCCCGGGCCGCGTTCTCCCGGAACCGCGAGGCAAAGAGCGCCGAGGAGCCCAGCGCCGCCACCACCGCTTCCTCGATCTCGTCGGGTGACCCGAAGATCGCGCCGTGGAGTGCGTCCGAGCCTCGCTCGTCGGGCCAGTCGTCCGTCTCCCGCCCCGCCACGGGAGCCTCGGTCGCCGGGACACGCAGCACGATCCCGTCGTCCGACCACAGCGCCCGCACGTCCACGCCGAGCCTGGCCCGCAGGCGCGCCTCGACCGCCAGCGCCCACGGCGCATGGACCCGTCCCCCGAACGGCGTGAGGACGCACACTCGCCAGTCCCCGAGTTCGTCGCGGAAGCGCTCCACGACGACCGTGCGATCGGTCGGCACCGCCGAGGCGTCGGCCTGGTCGTCCAGGTAGGCCAGCAGGTTCTCGCCCGCCAGCCGGTCCAGGTCGTGTTCGGCGACCAGCCGGTCGAGGGCGTGCCCCCGTCCTCGCCGTCCCCGCGATTCCGTGACCATCCGCCGCACGAACGCGCCCAGCTCGCGGCCCAGCTCGACGGGACGCCCGGGGCCATCGCCCTTCCAGAACGGGACCTTGCCGGGCTGCCCCGGCGCGGGGGCCACCAGCACGCGGTCGTGGGTGATCTGCGTGACGCGCCAGGCACTGGCGCCCAGCAGGATCACCTCACCAGCCCGCGTCTCGTACACCATCTCCTCGTCCAGCTCGCCCACCCGGCGACCCGCGCGGACCCTGCTCCCGCCTCCCGCCGCGCGCCCCCCATCCGCCCCGGGACCGAAGCGCGCGCCGCCACCCACGGCGGGCACCCCGTCGTCGAGGAAGACCCCGTACAGCCCCCGATCGGGGATGGTCCCGCCCGACAGCACCGCCACCGTGCGGCTCTCGGCGCGGCCCCGCACCGTGCCCGCCACGCGGTCCCACACGACCCGGGGTCGCAGCTCGGCGAACTCGTCCGACGGATACTGCCCGGCCAGCATGCCCAGCACGCTCTCGAAGCTGGGGCGCCCCAGGGTCGCGAAGTTCTCCGCCCGGCGCACGAGCTCGTACAGGTCGTCCACGGCCCACGTCGCATCGACCGTCGCGGCCACCACCTGCTGGGCAAGCACGTCGAGCGGGTTGCGCGGCACGACGGTCGACTCGATGGCACCCTCGTGCATGGCCCGGGTGACGACGGCACATTCGAGGAGGTCGCCCCGGTACCTGGGGAAGATCACGCCGCTCGACGGCTCGTCGATCCGGTGCCCGGCCCGGCCGATCCGCTGGATCCCCCGGGCGACCGACCCCGGCGACGCGACCTGGATCACGAGGTCCACCGACCCCATGTCGATACCCAGCTCGAGGGAGCTGGTGGCGACGATGCCGGCCAGGCGGCCCTCCTTCAGGGCCTCCTCGACGAGCACCCGCTGCTCACGCGCCAGCGATCCGTGATGTGCGAGCACCAGCTCCTCGCCGGCCAGCTCGTTGATGTGGCGCGCCAGGCGCTCGGCCATCCCGCGACTGTTGACGAACACGATGGTGCTGCGGTGCCGTCGGATCAGCTCCACGATGCGGGGATGGATGGCGGGCCAGATGCTGAAGCGCTCGGGCGGTCCCGCGGCCATCCCGCCCGCCGCCTCGGCGAGCGGGATGGCCTCCCCCAGCCGCGACATGTCCTCGACCGGCACCACCACCTTCAGCTCCAGCGGCTTGCGGACGCCGGCATCGACAATCGTCACCGGCCGCAGCGGCGCGGGCCCGTCGACGGCGTCCGGGACATGTCCGCCGGCCCCCGGCGCCGTCATGCGGCCGCCCAGGAAGGCCGCGACCGCCTCCAGGGGTCGCTGGGTGGCGGAGAGCCCGATCCGTTGCGGGGGCCGCTCCGTGAGCACCTCGAGGCGCTCGAGCGAGAGCGCGAGGTGCGCGCCGCGCTTGGTCGGCGCCAGGGCGTGGATCTCGTCGACGATCACCCACTCCACGGAGCGGAGCGCCTCACGGGCGCCGGACGTGAGCAGCAGGTAGAGCGACTCGGGCGTCGTGACGAGCACGTCGGGCGGCCGTCTCCCGAACGCCCGACGCTCCTCCGCCGGCGTGTCGCCGGTTCGCATCGCGACCCGGACCTCCGCCGGAACCTCACCCCGTGCCTCCGCCGCCAGCCGGATGCCCGCCAGGGGCGTCCGCAGGTTGCGCTCCACGTCGTGGACCAGCGCCTTCAGCGGCGATACGTACAGCACCCGCAGCCTGTGCCGTGGCTCCACCGGCGTTCGCCCGGCGGCCAGCCGATCGATGCACCACAGGAATGCCGCCAGGGTCTTGCCGGAACCGGTGGGCGCGCAGACCAGGACGTGCTCGCCCCGTGCGATCGCCGGCCACGCCCCCGACTGGGCCGGCGTCGGGGATGGGAACGCCGCCCGGAACCACTCGCGCGTCGCCGGCGTGAAGCTGGCGAGAGGATCATCCGGCGCGAGCGGATCGCGCACGCGACGCAGGGCTGCAGGCACGGGACACGAGTATAGGTGCGGCAACCGGGCGGGGCCGGGGGTTGGTCGCCCGCCGCCTCCGCCTGGGGAACGTCATGGGCGGCGGCGGGCATCGCCCACCGCCGCCCCCTGCCGCTGGGAGGAGGAGCGCCCTCGGCGCGCCAGCGGCTTCGAGATGCCCGGCTACCGCCGGGCCGCGACGTACGCCTCCTGCGGGCGCACGACCAGCACGGGGACGCGCGAGTGGCGGACCACGTACTCGGATACGCTGCCCAGGAGGAGCCGCCCGATCACGCTGCGCCCATGCGTGCCCACCACCACCAGGTCGGCAGATTCCGACTCGGCGGCGGCCACGATCGCCTCGCCCGGCTGGCCCTCCCAGGTCAGGTACGTGGCGATGACGCCGCTGCGGCGGGCATCGTCGACGATGGCGCGCGCGATGGCCTCAGCCTCCTCGCGCGCAGTGAACACCGTGCCGGGGAACATCGAGCTCGCCGCGGTCAGCTCGGCCACGTTGACCACGTTGATGACGATCAGGCGGGCCCCGAGGCGCAGCGCGAGATCGATCGCCTCATCGCTGGCAGCCGCCGACGCCGGCGAGCCGTCAGTGGCAACGAGGATCGTCTCGATCTTCGCCATGGCGCCTCCTCTCCTGCCGCGAGCGTGCCTCGCACCCGTCGGGCACGGCGTCTGCCGGACGGCCCGAAGGCGTCGGTCAGGCGGCCCCCTCCCCTGGGACCCCCGGTCCCGATGGCCATCCCGCCGAGGCGGCCCACCCGCCACGGGCGTCCGGGCACGCCCACGCGGGGAGCGAGGCGACCGGGCGGCGAGCGAGGCGACCGGGCGGCGAGCGCGTAGCTCAGGCTGCGAGCGCGTGCTCAGGCGGCGAGCGCGCGCAACTGCCCGGCCAGGTTGGGGCCCGTGATCCGCTTCAGGAGCGTGGCACCGATCCCGCACTGCCGGGCGTCCAGCCGCTCCTGCTGTCCCCAGTACGCCGACAGCACGGCGATCCGGTTGTGCTCGAGAGGCTCGGAGACCGCGCGCACCACGGAACGCCACCCGGCGGCGAGGTCCCCGTCCACCAGCGCCACGTCGATCGCCATGCTCCGCACCGCGGCGGCAGCCTCCGACGCGTTGGCCGCGCGCGCTACGATGTCGAAACCGTGGCGCGTGAGGTACTCGGTCAGGGCGTCTCCGGCGGCGCGATGGTCGCTCACGAGGAGCAGCCGCAGCCGGCGATCGTCGGGGGATTCCATGCGCGAAGCCTGACGACGCAAAAAAGAGTGGGCGAAGCGACGAAGAGGCCAAAGAACCGGGCCGTTCGGCCCTACGCACGTGTCGGCGACGTAACGATCCTATGCGACAAGGCGAACGCCGCAGGGGACGCGCGGCGTTCGCCTCCTTGATTCCAGGCGGCCGCCGAGAGGAGGTCCCGATGGCATCCTCGACGACAGGGCGCTCGGGTCCGGTGGATCCCCGGGTCGCCCGGCAGGTCCCGGTGGAA